>JAUVIG010000508.1 GCA_030592825.1 Chlorobiota bacterium
ACAGAAATTAAATAAAAACTGTATTTATAATATATCAAATTTCTTTTTTCCTCATTATCTATCCATGCCTTTTCTTCATGGCTTATATTTATAATTTCTTTTGTATTTTTAATATTTTTGAACTTGTCAGCTACCGTTTTTAATGTTTCAAGTTCTGTTTCAGTGAAAGCATCATTATCAAATAATCCGGTCTTTAATGCTTTAAATTTTTCTCCGATATTTCCGTTAAATTCATAATATTCAATTTCAATTTCTTCTGTTTTAGCCATATCAGCAAAAATACTTTGAAAATTGTTTGGAACCGGTCCCATAGGTATGGCTCTGTAATTTACTCCGCTTATTGAAAATCCTGTTTTTTTATAATTTAGGAAATCAGCATAAAATAATGACTTATTAAGCGTAGTTTTCCACGGATGTAACTCTTGGCTGAAAAAAACAACCATTTCTGTAAGCTTTTTTAGGCTTGGTCTTTTGTATCCGGTAAATTTACTCGGTTTTAAATCACCTAATAAATATTTTTTAAGGTCCATTTCAAAACGAAAAACTTTTTCATCATTTATTTTCTTATCTACTGTTTTGATAACCTTTTCTAATGCTTTTCCTTGAAATGAATTACTACGTTCAATTAGTTTCTTGAATTGATTCGGGTCTTTTGCTAATAAAATTAATTTTGCATTTGAAGCACTCGGCAATTCTCCGGCTTCGTAATTACGATACATATTAATACCGAACCCTAATACTTCTGCCATTTTACCGGCACTTAATCCGTATTTATTCCTGATGCTTTTAATTTCATCAGGAAAAGGGAAAGAGTACTTTTCCCTGTATATGTTCATTGCTTGAACATAATTCAATTGGTCTAACTCATCTGTTGTAAATTGTTCTTTTGTATCCAAACATAAAAAATAATGATACACTATTTTAACTGTCTCTTTTCGAACTGTCATTTCTCTCTCCTCTTTTTTAAGAACAGTTTTTCCTCCTGTAAACGGGCTTTTCATAACTCGGGATTTTTAAATGCATAGCTAATGTTAAATTCTGCAATATGAAATGATATACATATAACTTTGTTATTCAGCATTCCCGGTGTTATCTTTATATATACTTCTTTATTATTAATGGTTTTGCCAAACACCCACATATCAGAACCTTTGTTTAAATTGTCTGCCAAGGGTCCTTCTGAATAATCTTTATATTCAAGTTTTTTTAGAATTTCTTTTCTTTTACCGGGCGTAATTTCTAGGTCTAATATAGTTTGGGCGTTTTTTCCTCTATCATCCCTAAAAATAATTCCCATGAAATCCATCTTTGTTTTAAACTCTTTTAAAAATTTCTCAACATCATCTTTTTTTGCCATAAATAACTAAATTTTAACGTTGTAAACATTACAACAATTATGCAAATATACAACTTATTCGTTTTATACAGCAAAAATGACAGCTTTTTTTGGAAATATTTTTCATTTTTTTTAAAGTAACTGTTAAAAATTTTGAATAATTTCCTTGAATTATCAGAATATCCGATTTTAAAAGATAAAGGGACGATAAGCAAATTAGAAGCAAAACAATTGAAAAATTATCCGGTGATTTACAAAATAAGTTATTACACCCAATAAAAAAAGAGATTGAAAGAAAATATTTCATTCCTTCAATCTCCCAAGCGGAGAGAGAGGGATTCGAACCCCCGGTACCTTGTGAGTACAATAGTTTTCAAGACTACCGCATTCGACCACTCTGCCATCTCTCCAAAAACGGATGCAAATATATAAACTATCTTTAATATTTTATAAAAAAATAAACTTTTTTTAAATATTGTTGTATAACAGTAAAATCAATAACTTGAGCCTTGCAGCACCGTAACGATCTGATTATTTGCTTCTTACCTTACACCCCTTTAATATAAAAGGATACAGAGCGAAAAAAAAATAATATTTTTTTAAAAAAAAAGCTGCTTAAATTTGCTATATAGCAGAATTAGCCTATATTTGCATTGAATTAATATTATTAATCACTAAAAAAAATATTTTATTATGAACAAAGCAGAATTAATTGATGCTATGGCATCAGGTTCAGGATTAACAAAAGCTGATTCGAGAAGAGCTTTAGACTCATTTGTTGAAGCAACAGAAGGTGCATTAAAAAAAGGTGAAAGAGTAGCATTGGTAGGATTTGGTTCTTTTGCAGTAAACAAAAGAAATGCAAGAAAAGGCAGAAATCCTCAAACAGGTAAAGAAATTAACATCCCGGCTAAAAACGTAATTAAGTTTAAAGCAGGAAGTGACTTAAACAAAAAAGTTAATTAATAATCCTTATGCCTTACACTAAAAGGAACACATTTTGTGTTCCTTTTTTTATTTATTGCCATGACAAAAGAACTTATAAATCATTTAAGCATAAATGTAACAACAGATCGATTTGAATTATTTAAAAAAATTGCAGAAGACAGGACTGATTATGTTACTGTTTTATTAGAAGATATTTATCAGTCGCAAAATGCAAGTGCTGTATTAAGGACTTGCGATTGTTTCGGAATACAAAATGTTCATATTGTAGAAAATGAAAATGAATACTCAATAAATCCGGATGTAACACGCGGTTCATCAAATTGGCTTAACCTACACAAATATAACAGCAAAAAACATAATACAGAAGATGCTGTAAATCATTTAAAAGAACAAGGTTACAGAATTATTGCAACTACACCTCATACAGATGATGTAAATTTGGGTGATTTTGATATAAATAAAGGAAAATTTGTATTAATGTTCGGATCTGAAATGCCCGGTTTATCGGATATTGCCATGAAACATGCTGATGAATATCTCAAAATACCTATGTACGGCTTTACGGAAAGTTTTAATATTTCTGTTTCAGCAGCAATTATACTACACCATTTATCACATAAATTAAGGCAATCAGATATTTCTTATTTATTGAATGAAAATGAAAAAGATGAATTAATCCTAAGATGGTTGAAACAATCAATAAAAAAATCAGATTTGATCATCAAAGATTACTTATCTAAAAAATAGTTCTTATGATTACTAACAGGCAACTTTTTTTCCGACACGTAGGGCAAACATCACAAGCCCCTATAGCCCTTGAAATTACCAAAGCAGAAGGTATTTATTTAT
>JAUVIG010000051.1 GCA_030592825.1 Chlorobiota bacterium
ATAAAAGTGACTGTAATCTTGAATAAAGCTTTTTTTAATTTCATTGTAGGTCATTTTTAAGTAAACTGCAATTATCATGCTGCCTTTAAGCCTTTATTTATATAGTTTTTAACAATTCCGTGTATGATTTACTTAATGTAAATTTAAGATATATTTTTGTAAAGAAATTTTAATAATTTTGCAGAATATTTTTTTTAATGAAAAAAGTCTCCTTACATACACTCGGTTGTAAATTAAATTTTTCAGAAACATCTGCAATTGCAAGAGATTTTGTGAAAAAAGGTTTTGAAAGAGTGAAATTTGGTGAAAAATCCGATGTTGTGCTTATTAACACTTGTACCGTTACAGAAACAGCCGATAAAAAATGCAGACAAGCCATTAAAAAAGCCAAGAAAATTTCTCCGAACGCATTTATAGCTGTTACAGGTTGTTATGCCCAAGACGAAGCCGAGAACATTGCAAAGATGCCGGGTGTTGATGTTGTTCTGGGTAATAATGAGAAATTCAATTTTTTCAAATATGTTAAATCATTAGAAAAAAAGAAAAATGCAGTTGTATATTCTTGTGAAACAAATAAGATCAATAGGTTTGATGCCGCATTTTCGTCAGGAGACAGAACGCGATCATTCTTAAAAGTTCAAGACGGTTGTGATTATCCTTGTACTTATTGTATTATTCCGAGTGTAAGAGGGAGGAGTAGGAGTGATACTGTTGAAAAAACGGTTGAGCAAGCTGAAAAAATTGCAAGTGATGGTTTTAAGGAAGTTATACTTACAGGCGTAAATATTGGTGATTTCGGAAAAGGAACAAATGAAACTTTTTTTGATTTGATTAAAGGATTAGACAAAGTTGTAGGTATAGAGCGATATAGAATTTCATCAATAGAACCAAACCTAATCACGGATGAGATTATTAAATTCACAATAAAATCTTCAAAATTTCTTCCTCATTTTCATATTCCCTTGCAATCCGGCAGTGATAAGATATTAAAATTGATGAAAAGGCGATACAATACTTCAATGTTCCGAAAAAAGATTGAGAGAATAAACCGATTAATACCGCATGCTTTTTTGGGAATAGATGTTATAGTAGGGTTTCCGGGTGAAACAGATGATGATTTAAATGATACTTATAAGTTTCTTGAAAGTTTGGATATTTCTTTTTTACATGTGTTTTCATATTCTGTTCGTCCGGGAACACCGGCGGAACACTTGCCGGACAAAGTTCCGAGAGATGTCATAAAAAAGAGAAGTGGACAACTGCACCAATTGTCTAATATTAAGCATAAAGCATTTTATAAACGATTTATCAATTCAGAGCATAAAGTTTTGTTTGAAAGAGCAAAGCATAAGAATTCTATGTATGGTTTTACCGAAAACTACATTAAGGTTGAAGTTCCTTATAACAAGAAACTGATCAATGAAGTAAAAGATTTCAGGATTACCGGGATCAACTCAAATGATATAGCAACCGGAGACCTTCTTGATATTTAAATTTTCTGAAAATTTGGTATTTATCAGGTCGGAATTCTGAAAAAAAGTATATTTAACAGAGAAATTTATAAATTTGTGAATAAAAAGGAATGAAAATCATAAAAATTATGTTGTCAAGTATAATTTTTTTCTTGTTAACAGCTTGTAATTCGCCGGAAACACTTGTTGAAAAAGGTATTAACGTAATGGGCGAAGATGAAAATTACGGTATTTATGACGAGAAAGCTCTTAAATATTTTGAAAAAGCTGTAAAAAGAGATTCAACTTGTGCAGCAGCATACTTTCAAAGAGGAAAAATAAATCTCAAATTCGGATGGGATAATTGTAAAGATGATTTTTATAAATGTACAGAATTGAAACCCGACAATGTTGAGGCATGGAAAATTATTGCATATGAAGAAGCATGGTCAGAACAAGAAAAAAAGATTGCAGCAGCTGTAAAAGCATTAGAACTTGATTTAGAATTTTATGAAGCATACTTAATAATCGGAAGAATTGCAGTTAAAAATAATAATTTTGATAAAGCCGAAGAGTATCTTAATTATTATCTTAAACAAATGCCTTCTGATAAAAGTGTAAACAATGCGCTCGGAGAATTACGACTTAAACAAAAAAGATATTACGAATCATATGAATTTTTTCAAAAAGGGTTTTATCCCGATGATTTCAACTATAAAGCATTATATCATATTAAAAATGCTGCTCGCAGTGGTGATAAAGAAGCAAAAGAATATCTGGCAAATATAAATGAAACTGATTCAGCCTTTTTTGATGAAGGAAAATTTTTATTTGAAAAAAAGAAATATGATAAAGCAATGTATAAATTCAGAACAGCAAAAGATTTTACAGAATTTAATATTTCTCAAAGAGCTGATATTCTGGCTTATATTGCAAAAATAAGGTCAATACAAGCATCAAACGGAAAATATGATTATGAAAATTCAACAGCAATTAAAAATCAAGGCAGAATGAGAGCTTTTGAATCAGCAGAAAGTGAAATTAAAGCATCTTTAAATTTAAAAAAATCGACTTTTGCATACACTACACTCGGAGATATTAAACTTCAACAAGGATTTTATGAAGATGCGATAAATGCTTATGATTCTGCAATTTTGTCTGAAAGTAATAATGCTGCCTTATACATAAACAGAGCTTGGGCTTTAGTGAGAAATCATAAGCATAATGAAGCAATAAGTGATATTAACAAAGCTGTTTCATTAGAAGGTAAAAGTGAATATAATTTATGGTTCAGAGGTGATGTTTATAAAAGTTTAGGAAAAAACAGTGAAGCTCGTCAAGATTTTGAAAATGTATTAAAGTTAAATAATAAGCATTACGATGCATTAAAAGGACTTGCTGAACTTGAGATTCAATCCGGCAATTACTATAAAGCATATACACATATGCAAAAAGTTGTTGATTATTACGAAAAATCACAATGGATAAAAGAAGCTATGGAAGAAATACCGGAAAATTATTTGATGAAAGAAATGAAAGATTTCAAAAATAGTCTCTAACCTGCTTAATTCTTAACTACTTTAACATTATGAAGCTCTTTCGGATTTGAACTTTTCTCACAACCGTAGGGCGTAAATCCGAAAGGAGATATGTCCGGAAATACAACTTTCAGCTCACAACCTCAAGAAGAGATATATTAATATAAGAGTTTGAATTGTTATCAGTTATTCTTCACAGAAACATAAAAATATTACTTTTGTATAAATTAAATTTAAAAATATGAAAAAGTTTATATTACTTTTTGTCGTGCTGATTTATTTTTTTAATATCAGTAATTCTCAAACATTAGATATAATTTTCCCAAACGGAGATGAGCATTTTATGAACAATACTTGGTCGCCGCATAATATTACATGGGAAAGTACAGGTATAGCAAGTTTCAAACTTGAGTATTCTTTAAACGGAGGTAGTGATTGGGTTTTAATTGAAGATAATTATACTGTCGGAAATTACTATTCATGGGATGTGCCTGATGTTGAGTCTGCAATTTGTCTGATTCGTATAACTGATGCAGTAGGTGGTACAATTTCTGATGAAAGTGATGCAGTTTTTAATATAACATCTCAAAATATATTTGTTGCAGAATGGAATACCTCTATGGGAATGTTTCGTGCAGAGTTAAGAGGCGATTTGGCACCGGTAACTGTCCAAAACTTCATAAACCTTGCCGACAGAGGGTTTTATTATAATTTAATTTTTCACAGAGTAGTACATGGTTTTGTAATCCAAGACGGTTGTCCTAACGGAACAGGATCAGGCGGTCCGGGTTGGACAATTGATTTGGAAATACATCCGGATTTAAGACACAATGATGCCGGAATACTTGCTATGGCAAGGGCTGCTGACCCTAATAGTGCAGGGTCGCAATATTATTTTACTCTCGACCCGGAACCCGGTTTAGATGATAATTATGCAGTTTTCGGAAGAACAATCGACGGAGTAAATACAATACTTGAAATTGGAGATGTCGCTGTTGACGGGAATGACAGACCTATTGTCGATGTGGATATTTACTCTGTTGATATTGTTGAAAGCATTCCTGAATTGAATTTAGTTTATCCGACTAACGGGTTAAATATTGAACAAGGAAGAGAAATTGACATACTGTGGGAAAGTGATTTTATTGCTGATGCTAAAATTGAATTTTCAAGTAATAACGGCTCAAATTGGACAGATTTAACTGACAGTATTCCTTCGGGAGAAGAAATATTTCCGTGGATTGTACCTGATATAACTTCATCTGAATGCATTATAAAAATCACAAGCTTAAAAAATCCGAATGATTACAAAGACTCTGTTCTGTTTGAAATTAGAGAAAAACCTGCCGAATTGAGTAGATTTGAATTATACGAGGGTGTTACTCCGCCTGAAAATAATACCGAAAATTTAATTTTACCGGATAATAATTTAAGTTTTAAAATTAATATACTGAATTTATTCGGTGAAGAAATTACCACTGTTAATGCAAGTTTAGTTAGTCATAATGACGATCTTTCAGTTGTTACCGGAACGGTAACTTTTAGTAATATTTCAACCGGCGGAGATGAATGGTCTGATCAATCATTTGAAATTCAACTTCCTGAAAATGTACCCGGAAACGGTCAATATTCGTTTTCGTTATACGGAACGGCTTCAAATGTTCAAGACAACTTTTGGCTCGGAGATTTCAACTTGCCTGTTTTAAAGAAATTTCCGTTTATGACTGTTGATGATGATGATGTGCCCGACAGTAACGGAAACGGAAACGGAATTATTGAACCTGATGAAACAATAGAGTTTGAAGTGAAATTTGATAATCAAAGTGATGAAACACTATACAATGTTTACGGACAGTTAACAACTGAAGCAAATTATATTAATATTTGGAATAATGTAAGCGGAATTGACGGAATGGTCTATGATACATCTGCATATAATAACGGTAATCCGATAAATCCTAATTCTTCCGGTCAAGAACCGATGCATGATTTTGTTTTTGACTATACCGGCGATGATATTTACAATATTGACTTTTTGTTAAAAATTTATGGTTATTTATATGAAGAAGAAGGTGCAAATTGGGATGAAGGAGGTATTTTAATGAAGTGGGGAATTCCGGTTGAATTAAACAGTTCGTATCCTCCTGCAGGAATTGATAAATTAACTGAAAATTCCGGTTATTTCAATATTTTGCAAAATCCTGTCTCTAATTCTATTACAATTTCATTTGATTACAGCAATACAGAACAAAATAATATAAAACTTGAACTTATAGATATTCAAGGAAAAACAGTTCTGACAGAACAATTATACAACACAAGCAGAACTCATAAAATCAATGTTTCAGGTTTGATGCAGGGTTTATATTTTGTACGGATAAATAATTTTACGAAGAAGGTTGTTGTGTTAAAAAACTAATCAAGTTAACCTGATTAGTTCATGAATTTTCGAAGCGAAAACCGCAAATGTATGATAGATTTGACCAACCGCAGATTTCTATTTTTGATTAATAGCAAGCTGTTTTGAGAAAATATAAATTGAGGACGGTCAAAGATGTCGTGCAGTTGCAGCCATTAATAAACGATAGTTTATTACCTTGTGAATTATTCAGGTTAAGAAAGAGAAGCATAATCAATAAAATCAGAACTCCTGACCCATAAACAGATTATCAATAAGTTACAGATGCTTGCTTGTAAAATAAAATTGTCGCATTTTAAATTTTGAGGATACTCCGAAAACAGAGTTTTCGAAAATTTGTGAAATTTTACTAATCATATGTAATTGACAGCTAAAATGTTGTAATTTTTTATTCGTGAATTCGTGGCGTAATTATTCTTTTCGGAGTGTACTCATCTTTGATACAATTCAGTCATTTCTAAATCTTTATCCCTGCAACCAAAATATCATCTGCTTGTTCATGATCTCCTTTCCATTCATTGAGCGTATCTTCAAGAATTTGCTTTTGTTCATTCATTGGTTTATCGGAAATATCTGTTATTAATTCACGAAATTTATTTTTCATGAATTTTCTGCCTGATTCTCCTCCGAATTGATCGTAAAAACCGTCAGAGAATAAATATAAAACATCGCCTTCTTGAAGTTGAGCTCTTTTATTTGAAAACGGTTCACTGTCTTTCAGATATACACCAACAGGCATTCTGTCAGCTTGTACTTCAGTTAATTTCTTATTACGAACAATATACAGCGGATTATAAGCTCCGGAAAATTGTATAGTATTTGTATTTGTATCTAACATAAATAAGGCCATATCCATTCCGTCTTTGGTTTGATCGTCTTCTCCGGTTTGTCTTAATGAATTTTTAATTCGGTCTCTTAAATCATCTAAAATCATTGATGATGAACATGAAGCAAAATCATGAGTATCTTCAGAAACGATTTCATTTAAAAATGCAATTCCCAACATACTCATAAATGCACCGGGTACTCCGTGTCCTGTAGAATCTGCTGCTGCAAAAATAACTGTATTATTGATCTTTTTTAACCAATAAAAGTCTCCGCTTACAATATCACGAGGTTTGTAAAATACAAATGAATCTTTAAAAACTTCTGAAAATAAATTTTCAGGCGGAAGTAAAGCTTTTTGAATTCTGCTTGCATATTGAATACTTGACGTTATTTGTTCACTTTGTTCTTCAATCTGATCTTTTTGTTTCTTTACAAAATCATGTTGATCTTCAATAATTGTTTTTTGAAGACTAATTTCTTTATTTTTCTGATTCAACTGATTGTTAGTTGTTTTTAATTCTTCATTTGTATCTTCAAGTAAGATATTTTGTTCTTCAATCTTTTTCTCATATCTTCTTCCTGTAAGACGGGCCATTAAAGTTGCCAATATTGCAGTCAGAATACTGATAATGGCGAATCCTAATAAAAATATCTCCTTTTGGCTGTTAATTTCTGATTTGATATTATCAATATTCTCATGAGCCGAAATCATCCATCCCGTACCTTTTACCGGAACCATATAAGCAATATCAGTTCCGGATTCTTTATGGAACAATCCGCCGGTTGCTAATCCTTCCAATATAATATTTCGAGTTTTATTTATCTCTCCGTTTTGAGTGTCTTCAAATTCCATACTTGCAGGAAGTTTCATTCCGAGCATATTTTCATCAGGATGGCAAATCATTTCAGCATCATATTTGTCGAACATACATAAGAACCCTTTGTCGGCATCTGTACCTGATAATGCTGATTGAAGATTTTCTCTGACATCTTTTTTTGATGCACCTTTTGCTATTTGATTTTCAAGAAAGACAGCCATGTTTTCAGCTTGCCTCTTATTGATATCTAATTGAAGCTCAATATATTTTTTTTGCATATAATTGAGTGACAGCGTCATACCGGCATAACCGAATCCAATCACTACTAATGCAACTAAAATAAAAGTTATTAAATAAAGCTTGGTTTTCATATGTTAAATAATTTTTTATATAATGTCCTTTGCACTGAAATACCTCATAAATTGAACTCTTTCATACAATGCAGGATTATGTGTATGTTTATGACTCATCAGTCCTTGAAAATAAGAAATCTTTTCGTAGTTCTTTTCTTTCATATAATTTTCGAGATCAGAAAGCATTTCTTTTATAATACCAATGCCGTTTTTATACATAGTTGAAACAATTTGCACGGCATCTGCACCTGCAAGAATTTGCTTAATTAATCCTTCACCGTTATGTACTCCGGTTGAAGCTGCAAGGTCACATGAAGCATTATTCCCGGAAATTGCAATCCATCGAAGAGAAGTCGGTAACTCATCAGGTGTACTGAAGATATTTACAGGAATAATTTTATTGGTATTAATATTTATATCCGGACTGAAAAAACGATTAAATAAAACTAAACCCTTAATTTTTGTTTCAGATATTTTTTTAATCATTCCGCCAAGGTTTGTGAAATAATAACTCATTTTAACAATTACAGGAATGTTAATTTTTGAAGTGATTTCGTTGATAATTTTAAAATAGACTTCTTCTTTTTCAACACTTGTTTTAGAAGTGTCTGAAGGAGCAATAAAAATATTCAGTTCTAAAGCATCTGCTCCTGCTTCTTCAATCTTTTTTGCAAAGAACGACCATTCGTGAGTTGAAACACAATTTATACTTGCAATTACCGGGATTGAGACTGCGTCTTTAGCATCTTTTATTAATGCAATATAGTTAGCTAAATTATCTTGTTTTATTTTATAATCAAAATAATCAAGATCAACTTCATGTCTGTTATCAGCTTGAGCTTCTTCTAATATCTTTTCGTATTCGTTTGTAATCTCTTCTTCAAAAATTGATTTTAGAACAACAGCTCCGGCACCTGCTTTCTCAATTTCTTTGATGTGTTCAATAGATCCTGTTAATCCGCAACTTCCGGCAATTATTGGATTCTTTAATTTTAATCCGGCAAATTCAGTTGATATATCTGTCATGTTTTTATTTTTTAGAGTTATTTACTAATATAATCGGGGTTTTCAATTAATTCCATTTCACATACAGGGCAAATTCCCGGTTCATCTGAATTACCTTCTTTATCACCCAGAGGGCATATATATTTTGAAACTATTTTATTATTTGTTTCATTTAATTGTGTGCTGTCTGATATTACAGATGCTGTATCCGGAATTACCTTATTAAGATTTGTATCATTTTCCGTAACATTTCCTTCATCGGAATTACATGATATCAAAAAACATGATATTAAAATGATATTTGCAAATATTGTAAGTAATGTTTTCATATTTTGTGATTAAAGTTACAATAAATAATGCTTAAATGTGCGGTTCTGATATAAATAATTGTGCTGATTCTATTTCTGACATAATTATTTAGTTAAAAGATTAATTTACACATTTATTCTGTCATTTAAGCATTATAGAATTTAAGCATTTATTCATTAAAACGGAATATCCTCTTCTTCCGGAGGCGGAATATCCTCTTCGGTAAACGGAGGCGGTTCTTCAGTTTGTTTAAAATTTTCAGATTTTACAATTTTCCAAGCTCTCAAATCTGTGTACCATCTGTCATTATATTCTCTTGATTCGGGATTAAAACTAACGATTACTGATTCTCCTTCTTTTAGTTGTTTTAAGGCATCTGTTTTATCTCCCCAAGTTGAAAAACAAACTTTTTTAGGGTATTGATCAAAAGTTTCTATTACAAATTCTTGTTTTATCCATTTACCGAATTTACCCTCACCTGTTTGTTCGGGCAAAATTTTAGTAATTTTTCCTTCAATTTCTATGTTCATAATATTGATATTTGTTCAACTGTAATTTTTGCGATAATTGATTTGAAAAGAAAACCTGTTTCTTTTATGAACCAAAGTTAAAAAAAAAGTCCCAATTTTATAATTGAGACTCATTTTTTTATTTAAATAATTAACGAAATTGCATTATTGTTATATGTTGATATTTTAACAATGCAACAATATCAAGCAATGCAACAATTTAGTATTTTAATCTATAACAATTTTCTCTATTTCATCACCTTGTTTTATTTGGTCAATAACTTCAAGACCTTCTGTTACTTTGCCGAAACAAGTATGAACACCGTCAAGATGTGAAGTGTTTGTTCTTGAGTGGCAAACAAAAAATTGAGAACCTCCGGTATCTTTACCGGCATGTGCCATAGACAAAACACCTCTGTCATGATATTGGTTATCTCCTTTGGTTTCACATTTAATGCTGTATCCCGGACCGCCTACACCTGTACCTTCAGGGCATCCGCCTTGAATAACAAAATCAGGGATTATTCTGTGAAAAGTTAATCCGTTATAAAAACCTTCTTTAGATAATTTTACAAAATTAGCTACCGTTTCCGGAGTATCATTATCATAAAATTCAACTTTCATGTTTCCTTTTTCAGTATAAACTGTTCCTGTTGTCATTGTTAATAATATTACTTTGTTTCAATAATTGATATTAATTCAACTTTAAAAATAAGAGCACTGAACGGTTTAATACTGCCGCTTCCTCTGTCGCCGTATGCTAAATCATAAGGAATGTATAATTCCCATTCGCTGCCTTTTTTCATTAATTGTAAAGCCTCTGTCCAACCTTTAATTACTTGTGTTACACCAAATTGTGCCGGTTCACCTTTGTCATAAGAGCTGTCAAATTTTGTTCCGTCAAGTAAAGTTCCTTCGTAATGAACTTCAACTTTATCAGTGAATTTAGGCGATTCCCCTTTTCCTTTTTTAATAATTTTATATTGCAGACCGCTTTCGGTAGTTATAACTCCTTCTTTTTTTGAGTTTTCTTCCAAGAATTTTTGTCCGCTTTCTAAATTGTCTTTGAATTGAATTTTATTTTGTTCAATTCTTTCAGCTTCAGCTTCATCTCTCATCTTTTGCGAAAAGGTCATTAAGATTTGACTAATGGCTTCGTTACTCATAACACTTGAATCTTCTGCAAAATTATTTTTAATTGCTTTTGCTAAAATGTCAATGTCTAAACTGTCTAATTTACTTTGTTTAAAACTGCCGGCAATATCATTTCCTATTGCGTAGCTTAAAGAATCGTTGAAATTGTTTAAATTAACTTTTTCTTCATTTTTGCAGCTTGTAATAAATATTGCTGATACTGTAATTAATAATACTAATTTTTTCATTTTTAAATAATTTAGTTATGTTTTTGATAAAAAAAATGTTTTTTTTATTGAACGATTGATAATAATTCTACTTTAAATATTAATGTGCTGAAAGGTTTAATATGCTGACCCGCTTGTCTTGATCCGTATGCTAAATCAGACGGTATATATAAGATCCAGACAGAACCTTCTTTCATAAGTTGTAATGCTTCTGTCCAACCCTTAATCACTTGTGTTACACCAAATTCAGTCGGTTCTCCTCTGTCATAAGAACTGTCAAATTTAGTTCCGTCAATTAAACTTCCTTCATAATGGACTTTTACTTTATTTGTTGATGTCGGGATATTACCTGTTCCTTCTTTTATAACTTTATATTGCAAACCGCTTTCAAGAGTTACAACACCCTCTTTTTTCGCGTTTTCTGATAAGAATTTTTTTCCTTCTTCAACAATTTTTTATGTTTTTCAGCTTCTTGTTTTTCAAAGTAGTTTTGGATTAATTTATTTGCATCTTCAACAGAAATTTTTGCTTCTTTGTTGTAATAATCTTGAAATGATCTTCCTATAGCCTGCGGATTAAGATTTGCAACTTTTTGGGTTTCCAAATTATTTGCAATACTGATTCCAAAAGCATAGCTTAATGAATCTTCACTTGTTTTCATCTTTATGTCCTTTACTTTTTGTGCATTAATATTAATTGTGTATGCAAATATTAATGTAAGCATTAAAATTTTTTTCATATCGGTAACTTTTTAAATATTTATACGTTATAATATTTATTGAGTTCACAAAATTAGAAAGTTGAATGACATATTAAAATTTTATTTATGTAACTTTTTTTTTAACAGATATCTTTAAAAAATATTGCATCACTTTTATAATTGTTTCGTATTGTTTATTGAATCCGGTATAAAAACAAAGATTTTATAAGAATAACCCTGTCAGGGTTTCGTTAATTAACTGTGTATGAATTATTTTGGAATTAAAAGTACTAATTATTAAAACACCGTATATGACAAAATATTTTTTAGCGGCAACTTTTATTTTGTTGCTTCATTTATTTTCGTATTCTCAAAAACATACCGTCAGCGGATATGTTGAAAATGCTGAATCAGGAGAAAAACTTGCAGGAGCTGTTGTATATATAGCAGGTGCTGCCAATTTGGGTACTATGGCTAATGCCTATGGGTTTTACAGTCTTACCGTACCGGATATGAAAGTGAAACTGACAGCTTCATATATAGGATATGCTACACAGGTTGTTGAGTTTAATCTTATAAAAGATACACTTATTATTTTTTCATTAACCACTGCAAATGAGATTGAGGAAGTTGAAATTTTCGGGAGAAAAACAGAAGCCGAAAAAACAGAAATGGGAAAAATTGATGTTTCGATTAAAACTATTAAAACCATTCCGGCATTATTCGGAGAAGTTGATGTTTTAAAAGCTATACAATTATTACCCGGAGTACAATCGGGAACTGAAGGAACAAGCGGCTTTTATGTAAGAGGAGGAGGGCCTGATCAAAATCTTATTTTAATTGACGGTGTGCCGGTATATAATGCAAATCATTTGTTTGGTTTCTTTTCAATTTTCAATGCTGATGCGATTAGTGATGTCAGTATTACAAAAGGAGGTTTTCCTGCTCGATACGGCGGAAGGCTTTCTTCAGTTTTGGATATAAGAATGAAAGAGGGAAATATGAAAAAGATTTCGGGAACGGCATCAATAGGATTAATTTCATCTAAGTTTATGCTTGAAGGCCCGATCATTAAAGATAAAACCTCTTTCTTAATTTCGGCACGAAGAACTTACATTGATATTTTGTCTTGGCCTATTCAAAAAATATATACGAATAAACAAGAGGAAGGTACAAAATCAAGAAGCGGATATTATTTTTGGGATATTAATGCTAAAGTAAATCATAAATTTTCTGATAAAGACAGAATTTACTTAAGTGTTTATACCGGGAAAGATAAAGCATATGCAAATATTGAGGATGCTTGGGAAGAGTACAAAGATGAATTTAAAAGTAATTTAAATTGGGGAAATATTACTTCTGCTTTCAGATGGAATCATATTCTCGGGAAAAAAATGTTTTCAAATGTAATATTATCATACAGTCGCTATAAGTTCGGAATTGAAATGAGTGAGAAATCAACTAATACTAATACTGATGAATTTGAAGAATTTGCTTTCGGATACAGTTCAGGAATTGAAGATTATGCCGGAAAAATTGATTTTGATTATAACCCAAGTCCAAATCATAATATAAAATTTGGTGCAAATTATATTTATCATACATTCAGTCCGGGTATTCAAGCTATGAAATTCGACAGTAATGAGGAAAACTTACACATAGATACAACATTCGGAAATTCAAATATTTATGCAAGTGAATATTCAGTGTACGTTGAAGATGAAATCAGTATATTTAAAAACTTTAAAGCTAATATCGGATTTCATTATTCAGGATTTTACGTTAGTGATACTTTATACCAATCTTATCAACCAAGAATATCCGCAAGATATTTGATTACTCCAAAATGGTCAGTAAAAGCAGCTTATACAGAAATGGCTCAATATCTTCATTTACTTACAAATACTTCAATCGGAATGCCTACGGATTTGTGGATACCGGTAACAGATAATATAAAACCGCAAAAATCAACTCAGTATGCCTTTGGTTCAGCATATTCAATTAACGGTTACGATATCAGTATTGAAGCTTATTATAAAACAATGAGCAATATGATTGAATATAAGGAAGGAGCAAGCTTTTTCGGGGGCTTTGGGGAAGAAGGTGAAAGTGAAAGAGTTTGGGAAAATAAAATTGAAACCGACGGTAAAGGAACTTCATACGGGATTGAGTTGTTAATTAAAAAGAATGTAGGAAAAACAACAGGTTGGATAGGTTATACATTATCCAAAACCGATCGACAATTTTCCAATATCAGTTTCGGGGAATGGTATCCTTATACTTATGACAGAAGGCATGATATTGGCATTGTAATAACACATAAATTTAATGACAGAATAGATATTGGAGCAACTTGGGTGTTCGGAACAGGAAATGCCACGACACTGGCATTAGAGAGGTATCAGGCATTATCACCTGTAAGCAGTTTTTACGGTGAAATGTATTTTGAAGAAGTAACATTGGAACATATTGAAGAAAGAAACAATTTCAGAATGCCGGCATATCACCGATTTGATTTGGGAGTGAATTTCAGAAAACAAAAAAAACACGGAAAACGAACATGGAGCGTTGGGGCATATAATGTATATAACAGAAAAAATCCCTTTTTCTTAAGATTCAGCAGAGATGATAACGGGGACAGGGCATTATTTCAATACAGTTTATTTCCGATTATTCCGTCGGTCAGTTACAGGTTTGATTTTTGAATGAAACTTGTATAGGATTGCCGGCAAAAGACTGAATTAAAATTCCCCCTTTTCTAAAGGGGGGTAGGGGGATTTTATCTCCGGATATATTATAGTAAATAACATAACAAAATTATTTTCAAATGAAAAAAATTATAATATTATCAGTTGCAATAATTTTAATAATTACTGCATGTGAAAAGAAATTAGATATTGATATTCCGGAAGGCGAAAAACATATTGTAGTGAAC
>JAUVIG010000277.1 GCA_030592825.1 Chlorobiota bacterium
AGTCTGAAATCAACAGTTCATTTAAAATGATAAAATATATTAATAAAAATAAATATTCATTAAAATTAAAGAATTATGGGATTTAGAGCTCTTAAAGTTTATCAGAAAGCATTCAAATTAGCTATGGAAATCTTTGAAATAACTAAAACATTTCCAAAAGAAGAAAAATATTCCTTAACTGACCAAATTAGAAGGTCATCTCGTTCAGTTTGTGCAAATATCGGTGAAGCATACAGAAAAAGAAGATACCCGAAGCATTTCATCAGTAAATTAAGTGACTCTGATTCAGAAAATACAGAAACACAAGTGTGGCTTGACTTCTCATTATCTTGCAAATATATTGACAGAACAAAATATGATGACTTAATTATAAAATCAGAAGAAGTCGGAAAATTACTAAATTACATGATGAATAATCCCGAAAAATTCAAATAGGATGATGACTGTAGACTGCCGACTGTGGACTGAAAACTGTGGACTGCAAATTTCATACTTAACAAATAACTTAAAAGATAACTAACCGAAATAGAGATGCAAGACACCCCTATAATATCAGCAAAGAATTTAACTAAAAAATTCGGCAATTTCACTGCAAACGATAATCTTAATTTTGAAGTTTATCAAGGAGAAATTTTCGGTTTTCTTGGTGCAAACGGTGCAGGTAAAACTACTGCAATTAGAATACTTTGCGGTTTGTCAAGTCCGACTTCCGGCGAAATTAATGTTGCAGGATATGATGTTTATAAGCAAACCGAACAAATTAAAAACCACATTGGTTATATGAGTCAAAAGTTCTCGCTTTATGAAGACCTTACCGTAAAAGAAAATATAAGATTTTATGCAGGAATTTACGGAATAAGAAACAGAGAAATTAAAAACAAAACCAATAAATTATTAAAAAAGTTAAATTTCTCACATGCAAAAGATAAAAAGATAGGAGATATTCCGCTCGGATGGAAACAAAAATTGGCATTTTCAACAGCAGTTTTTCATAATCCGAAAATTGTTTTTTTAGATGAACCAACCGGAGGAGTTGACCCGGTTACAAGAAGACAATTTTGGGATTTAATATATGAAACAGCTAATGACGGAATAACTGTTTTTGTAACAACACATTATATGGATGAAGCTGAATATTGCGACAGAGTTTCAATTATGGATATGGGGAAAATTGTGGCATTGGATACTCCGGCAAATTTGATGAAAGACTATGAATCAAAAAATATGGATGAAGTTTTTTTGAAAATTGCTCGGTGACAGTTGGCAGTAGGCAGTCAACAGTCGGCAGTCAGAAATAAGCAAAAGTTGAGTCAAATAAGATATTTTTAAAATAATTATTTATTTAAAACAAAAATTATGGGATTTAGAGACTTAAAAGTTTACCAATTGGCATTCAAATTAGCTATGGAAATTAAGGGACAGTGATTCAGAAAATACAGAAACACAAGTCCGGCTTGACTTTTCATTATCATGCAAATATATTAAAAGAGAAAAATACAATGATTTAACATCTAAATCGGAAGAAGTCGTAAAACTATTAGGTTATATGATGAATAATCCGGAAAAATACAGATAATCAGTAAGCAGTAGGCAGTAAGAATTTTAAAATATAAGTTGTGGACTGTATAATTTCGACTACCAACTGTGAACTGTGGACTGCATACTGCATACTGCCGACTGCAATCATAAACAAAAAATACGAAACAAATATTTAATACAATCAAGAATAAAATAAAAGACCTAACAATACAGAAACATGAAACGCTTCCTAATATTTGTCAAAAAAGAATTCTGCCATATATTTCGTGATAAACGAACTATGGTCATTTTATTCGGAATACCGATTGCACAAGTTTTATTGTTTGGATTTGTAATAACCAATGAATTAAAAAACGTGAAGATTGCAATTTGGGATATGTCAAAAGATAATGTAACAACAGAAATTACACATAAAATTTTATCATCAGGCTTTTTTGAATCAGTAAAAAATATTAGTCATAAAGACGAAATAGAAAAAACTTTTAAAGAGGGAAAAGTAAAAGAAGTTATAATTTTTGAACCTGATTTTGCAAAAAAATTAAAGAAAGAGAAGAAGGCAAACATTCAGCTTATTGCTGATGCTTCGGATGCTAATTCAGCAAATATGATAGTGAACTATACAAAAGGAATCATTATTGATTATTTGGCAAAACATAATCAGGCCATAAATACACCTATGAAGATTGATACAAAAGAACGTATGTTGTATAATGAGAGTTTAAAAGATGTATATATGTTCGTTCCGGGAATTATAGCAATGATACTGATGTTGGTATCTGCAATGATGACATCCATATCCGTTGCTCGTGAAAAAGAACTCGGCACAATGGAAATTATTTTAGTATCGCCCCTAAAACCGATACAAATTTTATTGGGAAAAGTTACACCATATTTAGTTCTTTCTTTCATTAACGCTGTAATAATAATTGCATTAGGGAATTTTGTTTTCGGGATGCCCATACTGGGAAGTCTCACATTTTTAATGCTCGAAACAATGCTGTTCATTATGTTGGCCTTATCTCTCGGAATTTTGATATCAACAGTTGCAGCAAATCAGCAAGTTGCAATGATGATGTCAATGTTTGCATTAATGTTACCCACAATTTTACTATCCGGATTTATTTTCCCTGTTGAAAACATGCCAACAGCACTTCAATGGTTAGCAGCATTGATGCCGCCGAAATATTTCATTATTATACTAAAAAATATAATGCTGAAAGGAACAGGAATAGCTTTCGTGTGGAAAGAAACACTGATATTAGCAGGAATGACTGTGTTTTTTATTGCATTAAGTGCGAAAAAGTTTAAAATCAGGTTGGAATAGCAGTAGGCAGTCCACAGTAGGCAGTAGACAGTCGGAAGTCAGCAGTTCACAGTCGGAAGTCAGCTATTGATAATCATTCAGCAAAATATTTACTTTATTTACTAATAATAACAAATTATGAAATTTAGAAAATTACAGGTTTATCAAAAGGCATTTTGTATTTTTCTGTACTTCCCGAGGGGTGCAGACTGCTAACTGCGGACTGCATACTGCATACTGCATACTGCCGACTGAAAACTAAAAATTACAAAAAAACTAAAAAGAAAAGCAACATACTACAACAAAGGAAATAATGAGAACCATTCTAACTTTAATACAAAAAGAATTTATCCAAATATTTCGTAATAAAACAATGCTGCCAATTATTTTCGTAGTTCCCATTGTTCAATTATTGGTATTAGTATATGCTGCAAATTTAGAAATGAAAAGTATTGATATATATGTTGTTGATTATGATATCAGTCCTGTTTCTTCACAATTAACCGGCAAATTCAAAGGTTCTCCTTTTTTTGATGTAAGTTCGAGCCTCTCCTTAAAAGATGCAGAAGATAAAATGAAAGAAGGAAAAGCGGATGTAATCTTAAATATCCCCGTAAATTTTGAAAAAAACTTAATTAAAGAAAATCATGCTGAAATTCAATTATTATTCAATGCAATAAACGGTACAACGTCCTCAATATCTAATGCTTATTGCCAAATGATTATTTTAGATTTTAATCAAGACATCATTATTTATTCGGGAAATATTTATCCTGAACTTACCGAACTTGAAATTATAAATATTGAAAATTCTTATTGGTATAATCCTGAATTAGATTATAAAATCTACATGTCATCAGGAATTTTAGTGATACTTGTAACCATTGTCAGTATGTTTTTATCAGGAATGAATTTAGTAAGAGAAAAAGAAATCGGAACTATTGAGCAAATAAATGTAAGCCCGATAAAAAAATATCATTTTATAATCGGAAAATTAATTCCGTTTTTGATTATTGCACTGTTTGAACTTGCATTCGGATTAATAATTGCCAAATTAATGTTTAATCTTCCTATGTTAGGAAGTTTGTGGTTATTATTCGGAACAGCCACTGTATTTTTGATTACAACATTAGGATTGGGTTTATTTATGTCAACACTGGCAGAAACCCAGCAACAAGTAATGTTTATGTCTTACTTTTTTATGTTGGTGTTTTTATTAATGAGCGGTATTTTTACCCCGACAGAAAGTATGCCTGATTGGGCTCAAAAAATTAACTATATAAATCCGATTGCTTGGTTTATGAAGATTATAAGAATGATATTGCTGAAAGGTTCCGGTTTTTCTGACATAAAAACAGAATTTTTTGCTTTGGTCGGGTATGGAATAACAATAATCAGTCTTGCTGTTTGGAGGTATAGAAAGACAGCTTAAAAGCAATTCAAAATCATTTAAAATTATTCATTTATAAAAATATTTCTTTTACTTTTGGTAAAAATTAAACCTTTATCAAAATGAAAAAGTTATTTCCAATATTTAGTTTGTTATTAATTGCACAATTTTCCTTTGCACAAAAAGCTCCCATGAAATGGGGAAAAATTTCTGATAAAGAAAAAAATATGACAGTTTGCCCTTATGATTCATTGGCAAATGCAGTTGTACTATGTGATTATGGTACTATAAGCTATACTTACGGACAAAAAATAACTTTTAAACGTCATATCAGAATAAAAATAATAAACAAACAAGGTTTTGATTATGCTGATATTACAATTCCGTATTATTCAAAAGATAACAACAACTTTATCTCAAAAATTAAAGCCCAAACTATTAATAATATTCAAAACTCCGATATAACAGAAGTTGGCAAAAAAAATTTCTTTACAACAAAAATAGATAATGAATATAGTAAAATGACATTTGCATTTCCGCAAATTCGGGAAGGATCAATAATAGAATATTCGTACACACTAATGACAGATAATTTTGCATTTCTTAAAGATTGGTATTTCCAAAAAGAGATACCTGTTTTGCATAGTGAAATAAGAGCATCAATAAGAGAAGATATTGAATACAGAGTTTTTTATCAAGGAAACAGATTAGGAAAAAAATACAGCAGCAAACCTACAAATACGTGGTTTTTAAAAAATCTTCCGGCAATAAAAGATGAACCTTTTTGTGTATATTCCGGTGATTATATTGAAAAATTAAGTTTCCAATTGGCAGGTTATAAAAAATTAACAGGAACAGTAGTAAACCAAGATGTTGAATATGTTCACTTTATGACAACTCCGGATAAAGTTGTAAAAGAATTTAAAAAGCAACCTTCAGTAGAAAGTTTTTTATCTCACGGATTGAAAGCAAAAAAAATTATTGATGAGTTGGGTATTAATGAGACAATGTCTGATAAAGAAAAATATAATAAAATTCATAATTATATTGTAACAACTTATCAATGGAATGGAAAATACAGATTATTTCCCGATGAAGATTTTTCAACATTCACAGATAAAAAATCAGGTAACGGTGCATCAATTAATTATCTGTTTCACATGCTGTTAGACAAAGCAAATATTAAT
>JAUVIG010000054.1 GCA_030592825.1 Chlorobiota bacterium
CAACCTCTAATAATTAATTTGCATCAAGATTTTCAGAGTTTATCATAGACGATGAAAATTTAAGAAGCACTATCGGGATAATGCAAGAAAATTTGAAGAAGTATATGATAAACTCTGAAAACCCTATGGGAAGAAATTAATTAATAGAGGTTGCCTTATTACTTATATGATTCTGTCATTTTAATTCCTCACTAATGAAAAAATACAAACAAGTATTGATAACACTTGTAATTAGCTTAAGTATAAGCAGTTATCTCAATTCGCAAGTATATTATAATATCAATATAGCTCTTGCTGATCCTGAAAATGTAGATTCATTAAACCTTAACAGTGCTTTTCTTGATGAACTGCCCAAAGATATAGGAAAGTTAGTAAATCTCAAGTATTTAAATATCAGTTTTAATAACTTAAAAAAACTACCTGCAAGTTTTTCAAAGTTAACAAATTTAGAAACCATTATTGCAGAAAATAACAGAATTAAAGAATTGCCGAAAAACTTCGGTAAATTAAAAAATTTAAGAGAACTTAATTTAAGAAATAATAAAATAGAAGAACTCCCAAGTGATTTTCCGGAATTAGTATCTCTGGAAAAACTGAATTTAAGAAAAAACAGGATTATAGAGATACCTAAAGAAATTCAAAAACTTGAGAATCTTATTTATCTTGACCTTTCTGAAAATAAAATCGTTGATGTTCCTTCATTAACTAAAATGATCGGGCTTGAAGTATTATATCTTAATGATAACAAATTAGAAGTATTTCCGAAAAATATCACTAAAAATAAGAATTTGAAAGAACTGTATTTAAATGATAACAGAATTTATTCTTTAAGTGATAAGATCAAAGATATGACCAGTCTTGAAAAACTTGAGATTGAGTATAATAAAATTGATGCCGTTCACCCCGTAATTTATGAAGAAACAAAAATTCCGTATATTAACTTCGGATTTAACAAAATTAAAGATATTCCGGAAGGATTATTAGAAATGGATACTTTAAGGTATATTGATCTTAGGGGAAATCGTATTCCTGCAATTGCAATTAAAGAATTAAGAGATTCTTTAAAAAATTGTGATATTAATTTGAGATTAAATACCGGAGAATTACAAGAAGCCATGGAATATACATCTATGGATGAAGCACTTAAAAAACCTGAAGAAGTATATATTTTAACATTAATAAATACCCCGGTTATACCAACGGAACTAACAGAATTATACAATCTTCAATCTTTAAACCTTGAAGAAAATAATATTACTAAAATACCAAGTGAGATTGGAGAACTGTCTAATTTAGAAATATTAAAACTTGCAAGAAACAGTATAAGTTATTTACCAAAATCCATAAAAAATCTTAAACATCTGAAAATGCTTGATTTAAGAGACAATCAATTGGATGAAATACCTGCTGAAATAGGAGAACTTACAGAACTTCAATATGTTGATTTCAGACAAAACAATTTAAGTTCTTTACCTAAAGAAATCTGCAATCTGAAAAATCTTGAAGTATTAAGCATAGAATCAAACAGTATTGTTGAACTACCAAATGAAATTGGTAATCTTACAAATTTGCTTACACTATATGCAAAGAAGAATAAATTGGAAACTCTTCCGGCAAGCATCGGAAAATTAATAAATGTTACAGAACTGGATGTAAGCCAAAATATTAATTTGAGCATTATACCTCCGGAAATAAGCAAAATGGATAACCTGATAAAGTTATCTGCAGGTAACAATAACATTTCTGAACTACCTGCTGAAATAGGTAATATCCCAAATCTGTCGGATATTAATGTAAGAGGAAATTTCTTAAGCAAATTACCGGAAAGTATTGAGAATCTTCAATATTTGATCATTATTGACTTAAGTTCCAATAAATTTGAAGAATTTCCTTTAAGTATTACAAAAATACCGGCATTAAACAAATTATCAATTAGTGATAATAAACTAAAAACATTACCGCCCGGAATTCAAAATCTGATTTTTTTAGAAGAATTTGAATTATTTGGAAATCAACTAACAGTGTTGCCACCCGAAATCGGAGGAATGGAATCATTATCAATTCTGAATTTGTTCGGAAACAAACTCACAAGTTTACCACCCGAAATTGCTAATTGCAGAAACATCAGAATGATTGATCTGAAAATGAATCCAATAATCGAAGATAATAAATATAAGATAAGAAGATACGTTGAAGGCGCCGAAGTAAGATTCAGTATAGATTAATCCAAGCTTATTCCCGATTTTGAAGCCATTTCATTGATCTTAAAAAACTTATCAGGATTTAAATCCAAAAAGAAATAGTTAACCGGGTTTACCTGTTTTCCTTTATAGATAACTTCGTAATGCAAATGAGGTATTAGAGCTTTTCCGGTTAAACCGACTGTAGCAATTTTGTCACCTCTTTCAACTTTTTTCCCTTGAAAAACATTTATATCATCCAAATGTGCATATAATGTTTTATATCCGTTACCGTGATCAATAATAATCCTGTTTCCGAGCCCTCTTACTCTTCCTGCTTTCTTTACTTTACCTTCAGCTGTTGCAAACACAACAGTACCTTCGGGTGCTGCATAATCAATTCCGGGATGAAACACTAAAGATTTATATACTTGATCAATTTTATTACCAAAACCGTAAACCGGATACTTCAAGTAATTATTAAAAATTGGTTGAATTGCAGGTATGGCTTTTAAATCTTTCGGTTCTTTCTTTTTCAGTATCTTTATGATTTCTGAATATTGTTTTTTATGATTTTGTAAAACCTTTTCAGAACCGGAAATTCTTAAAGAATTTTCATCAAAAATTATTCTTAGGTCTTTATCTGAAAATTTTGCAAACGGGTTTTTTTTATCAAATACACTATTGTCCGGCATTGTTTTAAAAACAGCCTGATAAATTGCTTTATCTTTCTCTATCAATTCTTCAAGATATTTATCATTTTGCAATTTACGTTCTGACAACACTTGATATTGTTCTTTCAGTATTTTATATTCATTATCACTCTCTCGCTTATTTTTAGCATCATAAATAAATGAAAATATTATAAAAATCAATAAAAAAATAAAAACACCCCCAATTAAAATTGATATTCCGGAGACAAGCATTTTTTCAGCCTTTGAACGACCTTTATGCTCAAATTCCAAAGTGTTTGGATTAAATTTATATTTATTATCAGGCATTTTTTTTTGCAAATTTATATAAACTTATTCTTTTTGAGAAACTATTTGAATTTAGTAAAAATCAAATTCGATTTATTTAATATTTTTTTGTAAAATTGCACCCTGCAATATTATGATTTATTATTATGAATATTAAACAATTTTTTAAAACTGTAACAAGGAAAAATTTCCTTATACACTATAGCATTGCCTTACTTTTAATAATTGTAATAATATCTGTTACTTTTTTAGTATTAAGGATAAGGACAAATCACGGAGAGGCATTTTCAATTCCTGATTTTACCGGTTTAACAGTTACACAATCCGAAGAATTGGCAAAAGAAAAAGATATCAGAATTGAAATAATTGATTCAGTATATAACGGACCCGGAAGCAGGGGTACAGTTATTGACCAAAATCCTCCGCCTGATTTTAAAGTTAAATCAAACAGAAAAATTTTTATAACCATAAAGTCTGTTTCTCCGAAGATCATAAAAATGCCTGATTTTATTCATACTACATTAATACAAGCAAAAGCAGATATTGAAACATACGGCTTAAGAATAGGGAAATTAAGTTATGAGCCTTCCATTTATGATAATGTTGTATTAAAACAAAAGTATAAAAATATTGAAATAACTGCCGGCACTCCCATTCCTCAAGGAGCTGAAATTGAACTTGTTTTAGGTCAATCACAAGATATGGGAAATACTGTTATACCGGATTTATCAAACCTGACAAGGGAAGAGGCAGAGCTTGAAGCAGCAGATTTTATGTTAAATATTGGCACGGTAATATATGATAAAACAGTTATATCATATAATGATACCGTGAATTCAAAAGTACGCAGGCAAAGACCCGAAAAGGGAATTTCAATTCAACCCGGAGATGAAATAGACATTTGGTTAAGTATGCTTAGCGATACAATAACTGAATAGAATTGTAATATTATATAAATATTATCGTTTCACAATTAAAGTTAAAATTAACATTTCTGATTTTCAAAATTTATGAAAAAAAATATTTTTTATATCCTTATATTAATTAACTTAATTTATTTTAAATCAACTGCTCAAGAATATACAACAGGTATTGCGGTTAATGCTGAAATAAAATCATTTTTGAAAGATAATTCGAATTACACTCTCAAGCATAATAAAAATAAAACATCACTTGAGTTACCGTTTTGGGATGATTTTTCAGATTCACATATTTATCCTAAAGAGGAACTTTGGTTGGATAATTATGTTTATATAAATTCAACATTAGCAGAAGAACCTCCTTCAATCGGAATTGCCACTTTTGATGCAGCAAATGCTAAAGGTGAAATATACAGTGATGTAGGGTATGAAACTTCATTTATTGCAGATTCTCTTACTTCTCAATCAATAAACCTTAATTTTCCGGATGATAATACAATTTACTTAAGTTTTTATTACAGACCACAAGGCATAGCAGAAGCACCGGAACCTGAAGATTCTTTAATATTAGAATTTTATGCTCCGGAAGACGAACAGTGGAATACAGTTTGGTTTGCCGAAGGCAGTTCAGACCCCGGTAATTTTGAATTTTTTATTATTCAAATAAGTGATGACAAATATTTAAAAGACGGATTTCAATTCAGATTTAAAAATTATGCAAGTCTTGGGTCTTCTACTTATCCGAGTTTAGCCTGTAATTGCGATTTTTGGCATATCGATTATGTGTATCTAAACAGAAACAGAACTGAAAATGACAGTGTGTTTCATGATATAGCATTTAATAAACCTTTAATTTCTTTATTAAACGATTATGATGCCGTACCTTGGTCACATTTTAAGGAATACCCTTCATTAGCATTAAAGAATACAATTAGCGTTGAATATAAAAATAATGATAATGCTACAAGACTTATCGACAGCTTAAATTTTACTCTTACTGATCTTTCCGGAAATTCAGAAACTCAAATTGGTTTAGGCGGCGCTTCAATTACTCCGCCATCCGAACAGTTTACATTCAGTTATCCTGATCAACCTTTTAATTTTCCTGTAAACTCTGATGATTTTTGTAATTTTAATTTTAATGCAAGAATTGTTACTGATTCATATGATTCAACTCAAAACAATTCGATATCATATACTCAAAAGTTCCGAGATTATTATGCTTATGATGACGGTAACGCAGAAGCAGGTTACGGAATATACGGCAGTGGTGCTAAATTCGGATCTGTTGCATATTTTTTCGATCCCTTAACTTCAGATAATTTAACCGGTGTTTATATGTATTTTACACATGCATATAATGAAGCAAGTCAAAATTATTTTTGGATATATATTTGGGAACAAGGAACCGACGGATTGCCCGGAGATACTATAAGAACAATTGAAGGTATTCTTCCTGAATATGAAGATGAACTCAATAAGTTTCATTTATACGAGTTTGATGAACCAATTTCCATAGATGCTCCTTTTTTTATCGGATGGACTCAAACCACTGATGATAAACTTAATATCGGATTCGACTACAATACCGTTAATAACGATAAACTGTTTATTAATCTGTCAGGCGAATGGATTCAATCAAATGTTGAAGGCTCTGTTATGATAAGACCTGCTTTCGGAGACTTTTATCTTGATGTTCCTAAAATCAAAAAAAATGAATTTGCTGTATATCCGAATCCTGCTACAGACAGAATATTTATAAATTTTAATAATATATCAGAAATTAATTATTCTGTTGAGATTTTTGACCTTCAAGGAAGATTAATAAAGTCAGATTCAAACAATAACCAAAATTATGTTGATATAAGTAATCTTATAAACGGAGTATATATTATTAGAATTATTGATGAATTTTCTGAATTTCATTATTCAAAATTTATTAAACAGTAACTTTCCATATTTTTTAACTGTATAATTATTTGCAAAGAGAAATGCAAATATGGTAACCTCTATTAATTAATTTCTTTCAAGAAACAAATATAATGACGGATGCTTTCCGAAGCAGATAATTATACAATTTAACTTACAATTTTTTATATTTTTAATATTTCTGTATCTTTACTGATAAATTATTACAAATCAGAAATGAATATATTAATCTTGAAGAACAATTCTAATTTCTAACTTCTAATTTCAAAAAATATGAAACGAGCAATATTTCCCGGTTCTTTTGACCCGTTTACAATCGGACATGAATCAATTGTAAGAAGAGCTTTACATTTATTTGATGAAATATTAATTGCAATCGGTTATAATTCAGAAAAAAAAGGATTTTTTACAATTGATAATCGAATAAAGATTATTGAAGAAGTTTTTGAAAATAAAAATTGTATAAAAGTTGAAAAGTACAATAAGCTTACTGTTGATTTTTGTAAAGAAAAAAACATCAAGTTTATACTCAGGGGCTTAAGGACTGCTTCTGATTTTGAATATGAACGAGCAATTGCACAAATGAATCATTTCATGGAAAATGATATAGAAACAATCTTCCTGTTAACAGAAGCAGAACATACTCCCGTAAGCTCAACTATATTGCGAGAAATTCTGAAACATAACGGTGATGTATGTAAATTTATTCCGAAATGCATTGATCTGAAAAAATATTTATAAGTTACAGAGTAATAATATTTGTTTATATGTACAATATTTTGTATATTAAGCAACGCTATGATAAAAGAAGCTCAATACTATAAAAAACTTGACAGCCAAAAAGTTCAATGTATACTATGTCCGCATAATTGCATTATAAATATTAATAAATTCGGGAAATGCAGAGTTCGTAAAAATATTGACGGCAAATTAATTTCTGAAAACTATGCAGTTATTTCATCTTTTCATTCTGATCCCATTGAAAAAAAACCCTTATATCATTTTTATCCGGGAAAGAACATATTATCAATCGGAAGTGTCGGTTGTAATTTAAAATGTGAATTTTGCCAAAATTCCAGCATATCTCAATCTTCGGTTGAAGAATTCAAACATGCTAAAATAATTTATCCGGAAATTATCATTAAAGAAGCAAAACGAACAAGAAATAATATCGGTATTGCCTATACATACAATGAACCAATAGTATGGTATGAATTTATGCTTGAAACAGCAAAGAACGCAAAAGATGAAAAAATGAAAAATGTTGTTGTTACAAACGGATATATTAACGAAGATCCTTTAAATGAACTTATTCCGTATATAGATGCTTTCAATATTGATTTAAAGGCATTTACAGAAGATTTTTATAAAAAACAAACAAAATCTTCTCTTGCACCTGTTCTCAAAAACATTGAAATTATAAAAAATAACAATAAACACATAGAAATTACTAATCTAATAATACCTGAATTAAATGATGATAAACAAATCTTTGAAGATATGATCAAAGAAATTGTAAATATTTCAGGCAAAAACACAATAATTCATTTATCAAGATATTTTCCTGCATATAAAATGACTTTAAATGCAACAGATAAAAGCACTATGACAGAATTATTCGATATTGCAAAAAAACATCTGAATTATGTATATCTCGGAAATATAAAAACTGACAGAGGACAAAATACCTATTGTCCGGAATGTAATAATAAAGTTATTTCAAGAACAATGTATTATACACAAATAAACGGAATGAGTAATCAAAGATGCTTAAATTGCAAAACAGAAATCCCGATTATCAGTTAAATTTACATGATTTAAATTCGTAACATAACAATGTAAAAACAAATTAACAATTTTCAGATGAAGATAAGAAAACCGGCTGTTTCAGGTAAATTTTATCCTTCCGATAAAAAGGATTTAAGAAAATTATTAGACAGAATTCTAAATTCAGAAAAGAGAAATATTAAAACTGAACTAAATGAAAAAAGAATTATAGGTGGTGTTGTACCACATGCAGGTTATATTTATTCTGCATATCAAGCAGTACATTTTTTTGAAATTTTAAAATCAAGCAATCAAACATTTGATACTTTTATCATATTAAATCCAAACCATACAGGTTACGGAGCAGAAATTTCTATTGATAATAACGATCAATGGGAAACACCTCTCGGAATAGTTGATGTTGACATAGAATTAGCTCAATTAACCGACTTTACATTTTCATCTGATGCACATAAATACGAGCATTCAGGTGAAGTTATGTTACCTCTGTTACAACATTTTATTCAGTACGATTTTCAAATTCTCCCCGTTACTATGTCTGTTCAAAATTTTTATAACGCACAACTAATTGCAAATCGAATCTATTTTGCAGCAAAAAAACTTAATCGCAAAATATGTTTCATTGCATCATCGGATTTTTCTCATTTTGTTGATCCTGAATACGGTAAAAAACAAGATTTTAAAGTTATTGAAAAAATTTTATCATTTCAATCTGAAGATATTATTAAAACAGTTAAGGCAAATAATATTTCAATGTGCGGTTACGGACCTGTTGCAACTTTAACAGAATTTGCTCAAATAATTTCAGACAAACCAAAAGCCAAACTGCTTAAATTCGGACATTCAGGAGAAGTTCATTATTCAAATGATGTAGTTGATTATGCTTCAATATTAGTATATGAATAAAACAAGTTATTAAAACAAAAAAATGTATAAAAAATCAATAATTTTAATAATATTATTCTTTTCAGTTTTATATTTATCAGCACAAAAAAGATATAAAACAGAATGGCTTTTTATTTACTATATGCCATATGATAATAACCTAAGCGGACATGGTGATACAATAAAAAACATGTTAAAAAAAGGGCTTATCAACGAAAATATTATGGTTACTATTCAGGCTGATTTTGCAGATACATTAGGAATTAAAAGATATATATTAACAAAAGATACCATAATCAAGAATAATATTTTAAATGAAAATTCTGCTTCTACAAGTACTTTTAAAAGTTATTTAACATGGGTTGATGATAATTTTATATCAAAAAACTATTGCTTAATTTTTCTTGATCACGGTGGTGGTTTAGATGAATTATGTTTAGACGAAAATCCTGATTTGAAATTCCTGAAAATTGACAGTATCAATAATGTTATTTTAGATTTTAACAAACAAATCGGAAAAAAAATTGAATTAATATTTCTTCAAGTTTGTGCAAAAGGCTCTATTGAAGCGGTTTATGAAATTAAAGAATGTAGCAATTATACAATGTTTTCTCAAGTTGTTATGGGAGCCCCTAATTTTTATTACGAAAAAATGTTAAAATACGTTGCTCAAAATCCAAATTTACAAGCCTGTGATATTGCTGAACAGATAGTAATAAATGAAAGAGAAGATATGTATAATTCTTATGTTTGCATTGATAATAATAAATTTGACAGTTTAAAAATACATTTTAATGCTTTTATCCGATCTTTTAATAATACTGATAAAATTGGATTATATGAGAAAAGTTTGATACAATATAACTATTATGATGAGTTTTATTGGGATATAAAGTCTTTTTTAAATAGTCCGGAATTAAATAAAAACACTGAAACCAAAAAAGAAACTTTATTAAATTACATTTTGAATGAATTAATTATTTTTAATAAAACAAACCCAACATATCCGATTATGGATAATTATTGCGGTTTATCAATATTTGCTTTTATAAATGAAAATTATAATTTTAAATATTCGCATCTGCAATTTTTTAAAGATATAAAAATTAAAAAAATACAAGATAAATTTTATTTTATTAACAAATAAAAATTTGACTTACCTTTGCACAATGTTTCAGAAACTTAATCTTCCCGAGTATTCCTTAAAAATAAAAAAAACCAAAAAAGGAATATTAGTTTTTGACATAATCAGAAAAAAATATGTTTTGATAAGTCCGGAAGAGGAAATAAGGCAACTTTTTATTCATTTTCTGATTAATGAAAAAAAATATCCGAAAGGGCTTCTTGCAGTAGAAACACAATTAAAGATTTTTAATTTAGTTAAAAGAACTGATATTGTATTGTATGATAAAACAGGAAATGTAAGTGTTATTGTTGAATGTAAAGCACCGACAGTAAAAATTTCTCAACAAACATTTGATCAAATAGCCCGATATAATATGAACTTTAAAGCAAAATATTTGATTGTTACAAACGGAATAAATCACTATTGTTGCAAACCGGATTACAAAACCGGAACATATGAGTTTTTAAAAGATATACCAAACTATGAGGCTTTAACCTAAATATGAGTTACTTATGAAAATTAAAGATATAACAAACTATTTAGAAAGCATTGTTCCGCTTTCATATCAAGAATCATATGATAATACCGGATTTATTACCGGGAATAAAGATATTGAACTTACAGGTGTTCTTATAACTCTTGACTCTACAGAAGAAGTTGTTGAAGAAGCCATCCGGAAAAATGCAAATTTAATTATAGCACACCACCCAATTATTTTCAAAGGTTTAAAAAAGATAACCGGAAGTAATTATATTGAACGCACTGTAATTAAGGCAATTAAAAACGACATTGCAATATATGCCGTCCATACAAATCTTGATAATATTATAACAGGTGTTAATTCCGTGCTTTGTGATAAATTAAAACTTAAAAATTGCAGAATTCTTAAACCTGTAACAAACGAACTGAGAAAACTTGCAACATTTGTACCGATTAATCATGCTGATACCGTAAGAAATGCTTTATTCAAAGCCGGTGCAGGACATATAGGAAATTACGACAATTGCAGTTTTAATTCAACAGGGTCAGGTACATTTAAAGCCGGAGAAAACACCAATCCTTTTGCGGGTGAAAAACATAAAGTTCATTTTGAAGAAGAAGTTCGCATCGAAACAGTTTATCCTAAAGCAATTGAACATCAGATTATTCATGCTTTAACAAAAGCACATCCTTACGAAGAAGTTGCTTATGATATTTACCCTATTGAAAACAGATATGAAAAAGCAGGAGCAGGAATGATTGGTGAAACTGAAAATCCTACAGATGTTTTATCATTTCTTAAGGAAATTAAAAAAGCATTGAATGCAAAAGTGATAAGGCATACAAACTTATCGGATAAACCAATTGAAAAAGTTGCATTATGCGGCGGTGCCGGAAGTTTCTTATTAAATGAGGCAATAAGACAAAAAGCAGATATTTTTATATCAGGTGATTTTAAATATCACGAATTCTTTGATGCTGATAATAAGATTGTTATAGTTGATGCAGGGCATTATGAAACAGAACAATTTACAAAAGAACTAATTTATGATACTCTAAAGAAAAAATTTAATAACTTTGCATGTTTTTTATCAAAAATAAATACAAATCCCATAAATTACTTATAAACTATGGCAGATATCACTAATCAATCAGAAGAACAAAAACTAAAGCTATTGTTTCAATTACAAACAATTGATTCAAAAATTGATGAAATAAATACATTAAGAGGAGAACTTCCGTTGCAAGTAAAAGATTTGGAAGACGAAATTGTCGGTCTTAATACAAGAAACGACAGAATAAAAGAAGATATTGATAACTTAACACAAGCTGCAAACGACAGAAAAAATCAAATTGTTGATGCCGAAGAAAAAATTAAGAAATTTGAAAAGCAACAAATGACCGTAAAAAATAATCGGGAATTTGATTCTTTAAACAAAGAAATTGAATTTCAAAAGCTTGAAATTGAACTTAGTGAAAAAAGAATTAAAGAATATAAACTAAAAAATAAAGAAGAAAAAGATCGAATAAAAGAAATTAAAGAAATAATTAAAGATAAGAAAGCTGATCTTAAAGAAAAGAAAAAAGAATTAGATGATATTAAAGGAAAAACAAAGATTGAAGAGGAAAAGTTACAGAAAAAATCTGATACTATTAAAAGTAAAATTGAGGAAAGATTAACTAATGCATATACCAGAATCAGAAATAATGTAAATAACAGACTTGCTGTATCACCTATTGACAGAGGTGCATGCGGTGGTTGTCATAATAAAATTCCGCCTCAAAGACAATTAGACATTGCTACAAGAAAAAAGATTATCGTTTGCGAACATTGCGGAAGAATCATCATAGATCCTATGATGGCTGATGAAATCAAATAACAAAATGTTTCAATATAAAAATTTAAACCCGAAAATTCTTTATACAAATTTTCGGGTTTTAAATAATACTTGAAACCACTTCAGCAAGTATAAAAACCTGATATAAAAAAGAGTCAAAACCTAAGTTGAGGATTTAAGGAATAATCAAAAACTTAACAAAATTATTTTGAATGAAAAAAATATTATTATTATTTATAAGCTTAACATTATTTACAATTTTTGCTTCAGGGCAAAAAAAAACAGCTCCTGAAAAGCCTAAACTTATTGTCAGTATCTTTGTTGAAGGAATGAGATACGATTATCTTTATAAATATTGGGATTATTTCACCAAAGGAGGGTTTAAAGCATTAGTATCAGAGGGAATGTTCTATAAAAATGCAGAATACAATTATTTATATACAAAATCCTCCTCAGCTTATGCAACTTTCGTTACAGGAGCAAATCCGTCGCAACACGGAATTGTTAATGATTACAGGTATTTAAGGCTGTCTAATAAGAAAGAATACTGTATATACGACAAAAACGTTAAACCTTTAGGTTCTTCAAATTATAACGATAAAAACTCTCCTGCTTCACTTTTAGCATCAACTTTTTCAGATGAATTAAGATTATCAAATTACAAACAATCTAAAGTGATAAGCATTTCACCAAAAGACTACGCAGCAGTTTTACCGGCGGGACATCTCGGAAATGCTGCTTATTGGTTAGATAAAGAAACAGGAAACTGGATGTCAAGTTCATATTACTTTTCAGAATTACCTGAATGGGTTAATCGTTTCAACAATAAAAAGTTTCCGGATATTTATTTAAGCAAAATATGGAATACTTATCTTCCTGTTGAGAAATACGATAAAAGCCTTGCCGATGATAATTCATTTGAAACAGGATATTTAGGCGGACATACTACATTCCCTTATGATCTTATTGAAATTAAATCTGATGCGGAAACATACGACATATTAAATTATACACCTTTCGGAAATACTTATACAAAAGATTTTGCAGTTTCTGCAATTGTTAATGAAAAACTCGGCAGTGATAAATATTGCGATTATTTAAATGTAAGTTTCACGGCTAATTATAATATCACAAAAAAATTCAGTATCAGATCTATAGAAATTGCCGATGCATATATCAGATTAGACAGAGACATAGAGCATTTTCTGAATTTTATTAATGATTATGTCGGAATTGAGAATACTGTGATCATATTAAGTTCCGACAGAGGATCAACAGATTCGCCGAAACTTTTAAAAAGTATAAACATGCCCGGAGGGTATTTCAAGGACAAAAACGCAGAAATTCTGTTACAAAGTTTTCTCAGAGCAATTTATCATACCGATAATTTAATAGAATATTTTGACGGTTCTTATTTATATCTTAACAGAAATAAAATTGAAGATGAGAATTTTGATTTGAATGAAATTCAACGAAAAATTTCTGATTTTTTAGTTAATTTTACCGGAGTTGCAAATTCAGTTACTTCAGAAGACCTCGAAAGCAGAAATTATACATCAGGTATGTTACTGAGAGCACAAAACAGTTATCATAAAAAGCGTTCAGGAGATATTTCAGTAATATTAGAACCGGGCTATATTCCCGGCAGTGATAAAAATTACGGATCAGGATACAGAAACTACACACATGTTCCGTTGATTTTTTACGGTTGGAAAATAAAAGCCGTAGAAAGTTACGAACCCGTTTCAATGACTGACATAGCACCTACCCTTGAACGTTTTTTGCAAATTGCATATCCTAATGCGTCAACAGGTAAAGTTTTAAAAGAATTATTGAAATAAATGGTTCTACCACGAATTTACCGGAATATTTATAAATTCTAAAATGATTTAATGATATAATAAATAAAGGTCATAATTAAAAAAC
>JAUVIG010000308.1 GCA_030592825.1 Chlorobiota bacterium
CAATTGCCGTACCTGAAACAAGTGTAATCAAATTTTTAACAAACTCCGACTTATTAATATAATTCTTAATCTTCTTAAACATTAACTGTTAGTTATGTTAATTAAAAATATGAAATGATAATATTTTTTGATAAAATAACTATTATATCTAAAATCTTCTATTAGTACACCAACCTTTCAATTAAAGTTGAATATACTTAAAATATTAAATTTTTAAAATTATTCAACTACCTTTTCATAAATATCCCTATACCCCTCCCACTCATCAACATTAAAATTATTATTATGCCAAAGGATGACAAAAGTACCTTTATATTTTTCAACTGTATCTTTTAATTCAATAATTTTTTTATTAAAGTCATTTTTGTCGGGATATTTCTTGGCTAATGCTTGCTCCATTATAATTAGATGGCGTTCTATTAACTTTAATTTTTCTCTTGTTAAAATATTAAAAACAGGGTATTCATAACAAGTTCCGGAACGAAACCCGGCATCACTCATAAACCCAATACTGCTGTCTGTTTTTATACCGGCATCTTCGTATATTTGCCAAGTTACAGGGTTTTCAAATCGAAGAAAATGTTGCCTGCCTTCTTCAATTTTAATTTCTTTCGGGAATCTTTTTAATTCTTCTTTAAATAGTTTTGCATCTTTATATGAGCGATATGCCCCGTGAATTCCAACAATATGCCCCCTACCCTTTATTTTTTTCATGGTACGAACAACAGCCTTATCAGAAATATTATATTTAGCATCCGGCTCTCCGAGAATTGTCGGAATAAAATAAAAACAAGATTTTTGACCGACACTTTCTGATATATCCATTAAATAATCAAAAGTATCATAAGGGTCTTTCTCTTTTCCCTTTCTGACTAATTTGTAAATTTTTATTGTAGAAAATGCTTTTTTTATACTCTGTCTCTTAAAAATATCTCCGAAAAAGGCTTTTATAACTTTTTGCAGTTTATCATATCTTGCAAAAAAGTCTATATCATGTGTAATTACAGGCTTATAAGCATGTTTATTTTCAATTTCAAAACCAAAAAATGAAACCATACTGCGTAACATTTCAACATATTCATTTACAATAGGACGATATTGAATATTATGTATTACGGAAAATTGCAAATGATCCGGAACTCTGCCGTGTTTGTCTTTTTCCGATATAACATATTCCTCCCATCTTGTAAGCATAAAAAAAGAAGATGCAAAAATATCAATCCCGCAAGTAATTATATTTTCTGCAATCTCTATCTTCTCATCACCATATAATACAGGAATATTTGCTTCTGCTGTAAATTGGTTTTCAAGAATTAATATTCGTTCCGGAATATTTTCTTTCTTTAAATAACTTAAAGGTTCCTGAAATTGATTAAAAAAAGCATCCTTAATTTCAATTGTTTTATTATGAAAATAAATTTTATAAGAATCAATATTCGCTTCTTCTGTCTCATATTCAATACCAAGAAATTCCTTAAAGAAGACATCAATAATATATCTTCTTTCGGGAATATTATTATTTGGTATTTGGATTTTAACTTTCATCAGATAAAATTACAGTATCAAAAACAGATTTCAAAATCTTCTCTTCATTTTCCCAGCATAAATCTTTTGATGCTTTTTTAAGGTTTTCTTTCCAAAAGCTTATCTTTTCCGGTGATTGCAACATATATTTTATTTTCTCTGCAATATGTTCAGGATTATGATTTTCAATAAAACAACCTATTTCATATTTGTTTACAATTCTTTCAATTTCAGGTAATCGACTTACTAAAACGGGAACATTAGCTCTGATATAATCAAACAATTTATTGGGTAATGAGTAGTAATAATTTAAACCTAAATTTTCTTCAATTGAAATTCCAATATCAGTTTTTTTTTGTATAAGCAAAAAGTTGATTAAACGGAATTCTTCCCGTAAATATTACCTTTTCTTGCAACTTATTATTTTCAACAAGTTGCTCTAATTCTGCCTTTATGTCGCCGTCTCCTATTATCAAAAAAACGGCATTTTCTAAAAATTGCATTGCTCTGATTACTTCCTTAATCCCTCTGCCAATATTAACGGCTCCTTGATATAAAATTACTTTTTTGTTTTTTGTTTTTTCGTAAACTTCACTTGTAATATCCTTTAATTGCATCTCACATTCAGGAATATTACGAACAACTTTCATGTTTATATCATACTTTTTATTATAAATTTCAGCAATTGAACCGCAAACAGTGTAAGAATATTTAATCTTCGGAAGAATTCTTTTTTCAATACTTTCCCAAATACGTTTTACTCTTTTCCTCTTAACAAGTTCAGGAACTTCCGTAAAATATTCATGGCTGTCGTAAACAAGTTTTTTGCGTCTGACTTTTGATGCAAGAAAATTTGCCGGCAAAGTATCTAAATCATTCGACAAAAAAACATCTGCTTTTCGAAATAGTAAAAAGAAAAACAATCTGATGTTATATTCAGCATAAAATAAAGCACTTTTATTAAAAATTAATCTGAATCGCTTTGTATTGTATATGCGATCTACGGGAAGGCTCCCTTTCAATTTCCTGCCTACAAGCAATACATCATAACCGAATTTCAGTAAAGATACAGAAACTTTATGCACTCTGTTGTCAGCTACAAGATCATTCGTTACGGAAACGATTATTATTTTCTTTTTATTATTATCGTTCATCAGAAAACAAAGATATTATGCCATTACGGAAAATTAAATGTTGCCTTTTTTTTCGGAAACTTTCGAAAAAACCAATATTCTTCTATTCTAAAAAGCAACATCTTCAATATTTCTTCTATTACAAATAGGGGTAAACTATCAAATGTTTCTGTTTGTAATAGAAACATTTGATAGCTTATCTCTATTACGAATAGAAACTAATCACCTATTCATTAAAATCCCATTCAGAAAGTTCACTGATAAAATCATAATAATTAAAATCGACCTTAATCGGAACAACAGTAGCAAATTCTTGTTTTAATTGATAGATATCGGTATCTTCTTTCCCTTCATCTTTATTATATAAGTCTCCTGTTATCCAAACAAAGTTACGCATATGCGGATCATTGGCTTTTACGAATCTTTCACCCCAAACACCTTTGGCACCTCTAAGGGTTTTTATTCCTTTTATTTTTACTTTTGTAACATCCGGGAAATTTACATTCAAACTTACTCCGGCAGGTAAACCTTTATCCAAAACTTCCGAAATGATCTTTTCCATCCATGGAACAGCATCAGAGAAATCTGCATCGGAAAAATGATTATCTACAGAAAAACCAATTGACTTAATGTCGTGTAAACTTCCTTCAATAGCAGCTCCCATAGTTCCGGAATACAATACACTTACTGATGTATTTGCTCCGTGGTTAATTCCGGACAGAATTAAATCGGGTTTTCGCTCGGATATTTCATGTAAGGCCAACTTTACGCAATCGACAGGTGTACCTGAACATGAATATTCCAAATGTCCGTTAAATTCTTCAACTTTGTCAAATCTTATCGGAGATGCTTGGGTAATAGAATGTGATTTGGCAGATTGGTGTGAATCAGGTGCAACAACTATAACATCACCGAATTTTTTAGCAGTTTCAATCAATATTCTTAAGCCTTTTGCAGTTATTCCGTCATCATTGGTTACTAATATATATGGTATTTTATCAGACATTATATTTCTTTTTTTTAGATTTGTGCAAAGATACATAACAATATATACTATTATCCTGTGAAACTATGTTTTTTTGTTAAGTTTTGATTTTTTAACAGATTAACTTTGAACCTGCCTACCGCAGGCAGGCTTTAAAACTTTAGACTAATATGTACACATCAGAAACAAAAATACGTGTAAGATACGGTGAAACTGACCAAATGGGATATGTCTATTACGGAAACTACCCTCTGTATTATGAAGTTGCCAGAACAGATATGATAAGAAAACTCGGTTGGCCTTATAAAAAAATTGAAGAAAGCGGTGTTATGCTGCCTGTATTATCTCTTAATGTAAAGTATATCAAACCTGCCTTTTATGATGATGAATTAACGGTAAAAACTTATATTAAAAAATTACCGACTGTACGTATAGAATTTGAATATGAAGTGTACAACAATAAAAAGGAACTAATCAATAAAGGAAATACAATTTTAGTTTTTGTGGATATGAAAACGATGAAACCTACAAGTGCTCCGCAAGGATTTATTGATGATATTAAAAAGTACTTTGAATAAAAAAAGATACGCCATTATTTAAAATTATAAACAAATCCCGAAAAAAACGGGACGGGCTATGTTGTCTATAATTTTGTTGTTCAATTGTATCATTGCTTCATTGTTAAATTGTTAAAAAACAGCCTACAGGCAGGCAGGCAATGTAGCAATTAAGCAATGCCGGTCTACCGGCAGGCAGGTAATAATTTGCATACTTTATTAATACTTTTCACCATTAATTCTTTTAAATTCATCTTTTCCTTTTTGTAGGAACTCAACAAATATATCAACATCCAAATCATATATTCCGGGTTTTGCTAACACATTACCGCCGTGATCAAGTAAAACATAATATGGTTGAGAATTACTGTTAAAATTTACTGCCTGAATATCAGCATTTTGTTTACCCAGCATTTTCTTAATATCTCCGTCTCTTGAAGAAGTAAACCATTCGTTTTTCGGAACTTCAATTTCTTTATCATCAACATACATAGCTAATACAATATAATCTTCTTTCAATATTTTCAATACTGCCGGATCAGCCCAAACATTTGCTTCCATTTCACGACAATTGACACATCCGTGTCCGGTAAAATCCATAAATATCGGTTTATTTTGTTCTTGAGAACATTCTAATGCTTGAAAATAATCAAAATAACCGTGTAATCCGTGAGGTAAATGCAAATCATTTACATACTTAGGGGTTTCACAAACAGACGGTTCTGTTTCTCCGCGAATCATTTTAACTAAATTAAAATCATGAGTTGCTACCGGAGGCAAATATCCTGATAAAA
>JAUVIG010000217.1 GCA_030592825.1 Chlorobiota bacterium
ATTTTGAGCTTTGTTTTTTCCGCGACTTGCAGTAATTATAACCTCATCTGTTTCAATGACATTCATTTCAATGCTGATATTAAGATATGTTTCTCTCCCTGAACTGACCTCTATATTCGTTAGGGTTACTGTTTTATAACCCAGCAACATTGCTTTTACAGTATGTTTTCCTAAAGGAACATTTTCGATTTTGAACTCACCTGCAGCTCCTGCTTGTCCTGTAAATTCACCGGAAAAATCTTCAATTATTATAACAGTCCCGGCAACAGGAATTTCGGTGTCAACATCAATAACTTTACCTCTTAAAGTTTGTGTATAAGGATTCTGTTGCCCGAAACTTAAAAAAGTAATACTCACACTTAATAAAATAAACAATAATTTTGCTTTCATTTTTTCATTTTTAAGATTTATAAATTCTTTTGTAATATTGAAGATTTAATATTGATTATATAAAAATATGTTATGAATTGCATGAATTTGTGATGATCCGAAAAAAACCGGGATGAAATACACGATATATGTTTGAATGTCATTTCATCTTTATGACAACTTTATTGAAAAAAACCCCTACGTAATTTTTTAGGAAAGATTTGAAAAAAGGATTGAAATAATGTCGTGCAAAATCAAAAATAGCTATTAATCGGTTACAACCGCTAAAAAGCTTTTAAAGAAATTTGACAGTTATATCTATTTTGCCTGTTCAGCTTTGAATTTTTGTTAAAATCTGTTTAGATAAGTTTCTGGATACGGGAATTTCAAAATCTAACTGATCAAAAATCAATTTATAACCTTGAGCGTTACCGGTAACTTTCTTTAATTTAGATAAGTTAACAATATAAGATTTATGACATCGAACAAAGTTTGTATATTTTTCAATTACATCTTCTGTTTTTTTTAAAGTATTTCGGATAATTTCTCTGTTCAACTTATCTTTATCTTCATAATAAACATTGATATAATTGCCGTTGGCTTCTATGGCAAGTAATTGTGCCGAATTTAAACTCAGCATATTTTTTTTATTATTTGAATATATTGTAATAGTATTTTGTTCCGTTGTTTTTGCCGGCAAGTTTTGATTTATTGATTCAGCATTTTTAATATGCCTTTTAAGAAGAAAATTTTGATAGATCAATACCATAAATGCAACAGGAAACATTCCGATGAGCAGTACTGAAAAAAATGAAAAAAATAAGACTTCAAATAAATTTGCTTGAAAAGGAGCGCAGTCTTTACAGAATAAAATACTGTAAAATATATTCATTATTGTAATTAAAAGGATATTAAGATTAATGTGCAGTATTTCTTTTCCGGCGGTCCACTTTTCATTATTATGGAATTTTTTAAAAATAAACGGAATGATAAAATATGTTATTAATAAAGAAATAAATGTTACAAGTCCGTATCCTAAAACAAACAGGTCTTTGTTTTCATGTTTGGCATCATAAATGCCGAATGGTTCAAAAACAAACAGAAATAATCCGATAAAAATACCAAATGCAATACTTATCAATATTTTCTTTTTTACGGAATCTTCGTAAGGGTAGGGCTTTTTAAAAAAAATAAAAAATCTCATTATTTCTTGCAGAATCTTTAACTATATAATTATTTATTCTTTAATTTTTCCCGAAGCATTTTTAAATCTTGTATTTTTAATTCTAATTCAGTTTCACGTGCTTTTAGTTCTTCTGTTCTCATTACAAGATCAGTAGTGTCAAATCCCATTAATATGATGCTTCTTGTTTTCCCTGATGCACCTTTCATTGCTGTATAAGTTCCTTGAAGAAAAATTTTATTGGTATTTTTTCCTTGAAATGTAAAATTACCACTTATATGTTTTCCGATTTTTAAGTTTTCCCAAAGTTGCTTATAGTTATCAGATGAAATATATTGTTCTTTCAACAGAACAGTATGATTTTTTGAAACAATCTCTTTTTTATTATATCCGAAAATATCTTCAAATATTTTGTTTACTGATAAAATTTTGCCGTTGAGATCAAATTCAACAGTAACATTTGTTAGATTAATACCTTCCAACCTACTTGAAGATAACGCTTCTTCCTCCGCAATTTCTTCAATCTTTTTTGCAATCTCTTTTCTTTGTTTCATCGCATTTTCAACAGCAGAATGCAAAGTTTTCTCATTTGCTTTCAACATTTCGTTGGTATTTTCAAGAATATGTTGTTTTCTTTCAGCTTCGCCTCTGGCTTTATTAATTTCTTCAAGATTTTGTCTTAATATTTTTTCTTGTTCTTTTAATTCAAATTCAAGTTTTTTAGATTCGCTGAGGTCTGTTGCAATAGAGAGAATATATAAAATGTTTCCGCCATCATCAATGATTGGTGCATAAACAACAGAAAACCAAAGTTCTTTATTTTCAATTTTAATATGTTCATTTCTTTGAATGTTTGCTCCGTTCATCAATTGTTGCCAAAAAATATTGTACGCATCATTATCAACCGATTGTATAAAATCTTTAAAATCTGTACCTGTCAGAGCAGTTTCAGGAACACCTAACATATCAAGAAGTCCTCGGTTTACAGATATGATCTTGCCTGAAATATTAATCTCAATTACAAGCGATGATGTATCAATTGCTGCAAGAATACCGGCCATTTCTGCAGATCTTCTGGACGAATCTTCTTGAATTTGTTGTAATTCTTCAAAATTTTGTCTCATCTCTTCTTCTTGCACTTTCATTAATTCTGCTTGTCTTTGCGATTGCTCTAGCAAAACCGCTGTTCGCTGATTGATCTTTGTAATAGATAATGAAGATGCTATGTTTTCAGAAAGTGTTTCTACAAATTCAATTTCGTGCTTTTCAAGTTCATTGAAAGAAGCCAATTCAATAACTCCGATAATATCTTCTTCAACAATCATAGGTACTATTAAAAGGCTTCTCGGTACAGCACCACCCAAACCGGAAGTTATGGTAATATATGTTTCCGGTATTTCTGTCATATACACAGTTTCTTTTTCAAGAGCAACCATTCCGATTATACCCTCACCCGGAAAGATCTTTCTGTTCTTTTTCTTCTCTTTGCCATAAGCATAGGTTGCAGTTAATTCAAGATATCTTTCATCTTCATCATCACTAAAAACAAACATTCCTCCTTGATTGGAATTGATAAATTTCACCAAATCGGAAATAACAGCTGTTGACATCTCTTTAATATTCCCTTGATTTTGTATGAGAATATCATTAAATTTTGTTAATCCGATATTAGTCCATGTTCTTATCTTGTCTTCATCTTTTCTTTTTTCTTCATCAATACCGGTTGATATTAAATTTTCTCTCATTTCAATAAGAGCATTTCCTAATGAATCATTATTACTCAAAGGTTTATATTCAGTAGTATATTCCCCTACTCCGATTGCACCGGCAAAAGATGTAGTTTTCTTTAAACCTTCAATAAGATTATTAATTGATTTAGTAATATTAGTAATTTCATTCTTTCCGAAAATATCCGGTTCTTTTTCAGGCAAAATCCCAAAACTTAACGGCTCAATAAATTTCCTTAATTTATTAAGCGGATTGACAATAGACCTTGAAAATCTCCAAAATAAAACAAAGAAAAAGATTGCAATAAGAATAAAAAAGATAAAAATGTTACGTATAGCTCTGTCTTCAATAATTTCTTTATTATTATCTACTGTATTATAAATATTTTCAACAGGATTGTTAAATTCTTGACTTTTCCTTCTTAAATCTCCTTCTAAACCTTCTTCATATGTTCTTCCTAAAATTTTGTCAGTTTTTACAAGAGAAGAGAAGCTGTTTTTAAATTTATTAAGTGATTGCAGAAATTTGTCAGACGAATAGTTCATAACTTGGTCTTCGGCATTTTCAATTGTATCTTCAACATTGTAAAGATTTTGCTCTTGGTATCCGGAAGATAATAATTGTTCATACTTTTTTAAAAAAACAAAATAATAATCTTCATTATTGGTGTAAAGATAATCATCAGTTGCTCTGATCATTTCATTAATTGTTTTTTTTGTGTAATAGTCTGATGACTCCAAAGTTTGTATGGCAGAAGATTTGAGTTCACCGATAAGTCCTGAATTAAGAGAGCCTCTTACATATATCTTTTTTGAAAGATCAACGAATATTTGCATATATTCAGAATGAACTGTGATAATCTCATATACTGTTTCTGTTAAATTAAGCTTTTCCGTAATAGAATTTTCAAGTATAGAATTTGTTAAACGAGTAATTTCTTTTGAAGCATTTTTTAATTTGTCAATATATTTATTCTCTCCTGAAATAAAAAATTTTGAATCTTCACTATATCTTAAAAGAAAATGTTGTTCATATCTGCGAAGATTTAAATATTGAATTTTAAATTTATCAATATTATCATTATATTTATTATAATCAAGTATTCTGTTAAATGTTAAATAGAAAAAAAATACAACAATAAGAATTAAAGCAAAAACAGATACGTTAATAAAATTAAACCTTGATCTGATTGTGAAATTTTGAAAGAGATTCATACGATAACAACATTTAAACTTTCCTTATTAATATGATGATTTGAACAAAGATATGAAAAAAAGTAAAATATTATTAAAACTTTTTACTTTCTTGCATTATGTCAAAATAAAAGTTTATTAATTTAGCAACAAAAAATGATATACCCTCTGAAATTTAAACCGATAATAAAAGAAAAAGTCTGGGGCGGAACCAAACTTAATTCTATACTCAACAAAAAGGTTCAGACTGATAATGCCGGTGAAAGTTGGGAATTATCAGGCGTTGAAAATAATTTATCAGAAGTTGTAAACGGACCGTTAAAGGGTAAGAACATTAAAGAATTAATAAACATATATAAAAGTGATCTTATAGGGAAGAGAGTTTACAGCAAATTTAACAACTTTTTCCCGTTATTAATAAAATTCATTGATGCAAGCGATGACTTATCAGTTCAAGTTCATCCCGATGATGAAACTGCAAAAAAAAGACATAACGAAAACGGAAAAAATGAAATGTGGTACATCATTGATGCTGATAAAGATGCCGACTTAATATTGGGAGTAAAAGAAAATCTTTCAAAATCTGAATATGTTGAACATGTTCAGAAAAAATCATTACGGAATGTTTTAAACCATGTTAAAGTTAAATGCAAAGATGCCGCTTATATTCCGGCAGGAAGAATTCATGCAATTATGAAAGGTGTTTTTTTAGCAGAAATTCAACAATGTTCGGATCTGACATACAGGATATATGATTGGGACAGAAAAGATTTGAACGGAAATTACAGACAACTTCATACTGAGGAGGCAAAAGATGTTGTCGATCTTCAAAAACATAATAATTACCTGATTAATTACGAGCTGAAAAAAAATGATTACGTTAATCTTTGTAAGAATAAATATTTTACTGTAAATCTGATAGAATTTGATAAGAATACAGCAAAAAACTATCAGTCATCTAACAGTTTTGTAATATTTATATGTATTTCCGGACAGTTCAACATTAATTATAAACAAGGTGAAATAACTGTTAATAAAGGCGAAACTGTTTTAATTCCGGCATGTATAAATAATATTGAATTAATACCGGACGAAAGATCTGAAATTTTGGAAGTTTATATTTAAAGTTATTCATGTTACATTGTTGAAAAACAGGGATCACATTGAAAAGTTGTAGGATTTAAATTTTCAATGTGATCCAAAACAGCAATGTAACAATGAAACAATTTAGCAATGTATTAATTTTACATCCCAAAGAAATTAATTGCTTCTTTTTTTACCAACCTTAATGTATTTTCTATTGGTTTGGTTTCAAAGTCATTATACATTTCAATTAATGCTCTGGTGAATTCAGCTGATTTTGATTCTTTACTCATTTCTGTACCGGTAAGATTTATTAATCTTGTAATTTGTTCTTTAGCATTAACAACTGCCGACCATGTTTCTTCTGTTAAATATATTTGTTGCGATAAATTGTGATTAAACTCTTTTCTGATTGTTTCAAGCATTAAGATTTGCATCTGTTTTGCAGTGAAACTTGATTTTTGTACTCTTAAAGCAACAGCATCAGGTTTTATTCTTTCCAATAAAAGAATTACCCTTTCATAAGCTTGTAATCGAACAGGTGTGATTAACTTATTGTTTGCTCGTATTATATCGTACCTCTGTTTTGTCTTTTCTTTATCTGAAAAATGCCTTAATATCAACAATACTGCAATTAATAATACAATTAAAGGGACTAAATATTTCGAAACTTCAATAAAGTCATTCATTATATTTTATTTTTTATTAGATAATTCAGGATTACAAAAGTATTATTTTTTTCTAAAAACAATTTGAGAGCAAAATCAAAACGATATAATATTCATTATATTTTTACAATTAAGAAAAAATGAGTATGTTCGCTTTCATTTTAAAATTTTTGATCAAATTATTAAATAAAAAATAAATAAAAATATGAAAGAAGTATTTATAGTTTCTGCTGTCAGAACACCAATAGGCAGTTTCGGAGGAGCTTTAGCAAGTGTTCCCGCTACTAAATTAGGAGCAACGGCAATAAAAGCTGCAATTGAGAAATCGGGAATTAAACCTGATGATATTGATGAAGTATATATGGGAAATGTTATTTCATCG
>JAUVIG010000311.1 GCA_030592825.1 Chlorobiota bacterium
CAGGGCTTGTTTAATAATAATATTCACACAGGGCGATTGCCCTGTGCTTTTATATTAAAGGCTTTCAGCCTAACATTAACATTCTGATTTTTGAACAAAAAAATAAAAATAACCGGAGCATCTCAACACAATTTAAAAAACATTGATGTTTGTATTGAACATAATGCAATCACAGTTGTAACCGGAGTGTCAGGTTCAGGTAAATCGTCATTGGCTTATGATATTATTTGCAGTGAAGGGCAAAGACGTTATCTGGAATCTTTCTCCACACATGCAAGGCAATATTTAAAGAGACTGAAACGACCGGAAGTTGTTCAAATTAAAGGTTTACCTCCGGCAATTTCTGTTGACCAAAAAACAGTTATACGCAATCCTCGTTCTACTGTTGGCACAATGTCAGAACTGTATGATTATTTACGATTGCTTTTTGCTCGTCTCGGGAAAGCACAAAACCCTACAGAAAAAAAAATTGAACGACGTTTATTCTCTTTTAATTCGCCCTACGGTGCTTGCCCTGTCTGCAAAGGTTTGGGCGTTGAGGACAAAATAGATGTCAATAAAATTGTAGAAGACGATACAAAAACTTTACGTGAAGGAGCATTAGTCATCACCACACCAAGCGGTTATACGATTTATTCGCAAGTTACTATTGATGTAATGAATCAACTGTGTAATGCACACGATTTTAATGTGGATATTACTTGGAAAGACCTGACAGACGAACAAAAAAAGATAATCCTCTACGGAACAGACATTATTAAAATCCCTTTCGGAAAACATACTTTGGAATCTCGTATGAAATGGAGCGGGATTACTGCAAAACCTCGCGAAGAAGGATATTACAAAGGCATTATTCCGATAATGGAAGATATTCTTCACAGAGACAGAAATAAAAACATTCTTCGATTTGTCAGTACGCAAAAATGTTCAGCTTGTGAAGGAAAGCGATTGGGTAAAGAAACTTTAAGCGTAAAATACAAAGAAAAAAGCATTGCCGATTTCACAGAAATGAGCATTGATGAATTGCATCAATATTTCAGTTCGATTAAATTTTATTCTGATGAAGAAAAAGTTGCATCTCCTGTTCAAAAAATAATAATAAAACGAACTGATTTACTTATTCGTCTGGGTTTAGGATATTTAAGCCTCAACAGGGAATCAACTACACTTTCAGGCGGTGAAGCACAACGTATTAGATTGGTTAATCAGGTGGCAACGCAACTTCGGGGAGCATTATTTGTATTGGATGAACCTTCAATCGGTTTGCATCCCAAGGATAATAAAAAGCTGTTATCTGTTTTGCAAGAGCTTGTAAGTAACGGAAATACAGTGCTTGTCGTGGAACATGATGAAGATACCATCCGAAATGCCGACCGAATTATCGACATCGGCCCTTTTGCGGGTATAAACGGCGGTGAATTATTATTTTCAGGCAGTAAAGATGATTTCTTAAATCAGAATATTGAAAACAGCATCACGCATAACTTCCTTTCCGGGAAACGGCAGATTAAAATTCCTGCACACAGAAGAACAGGAAACGGAAAGTACATCAAAATTACCGGTGCTTCACATCATAATCTTAAAAATATAGATATTGAGTTTCCGCTTGGTGTTATGAATGTTGTAACAGGAGTTTCAGGTGCGGGGAAATCAAGTTTAGTGCATGATATTCTGGCAAATAAATTGAAACAAGAACTTTATCACACTACAAATCTGACAATCGGAAAACATAAAAATATTCAAGGCATTGAACATATTTCAAAAATTATTGAGATAAACCAATCGCCCATAGGCAGAACTCCCCGAAGCAATCCGGCTACTTACACCAAACTGTTTGATTATATCAGAGATTTATTTGCCGGTTTGCCCGAAGCCAAAGAAAAAGCATGGAAAAAAGGACGATTTTCATTCAATAATAAAGGCGGAAGATGCGAAACCTGCCAAGGTGCCGGAGTCGTACAAATCGGTATGCACTTTATGGGAAATGTCGATATTATCTGTAATGAATGCAACGGCAAACGATTTAACCAAGAAACACTATCTGTAAAATACACCGGCAACTTGCAAGCTGCTGACTGTGAGCCGACTAAAACTAAAAACATAACTCAAGAATCACAATCAAAAAATATATACGAAGTTCTGGAAATGACAGTAGATGATGCCTGCATTTTTTTCAAGGATCAAGCAAAACTGATGCAATATTTATCTACATTGCAAGCATTGGGGCTGGGATACATTACACTCGGGCAACCGGCAACTACCCTGTCCGGCGGAGAAGCTCAACGTGTGAAATTGGCTTCCGAATTAAGTAAAAGAACAAAAAGACATACACTTTACATTCTTGATGAACCCACAACCGGATTGCACTTTTATGATATTGAAATTTTGTTGAAATCACTACACAGTTTGGTTGATGCAGGAAATACGGTCATTATTATTGAACATCATACGGATATTATTAAATCTGCCGATTACATTTTTGATTTAGGGCCCGGAAGCGGAACAAAGGGCGGAGAACTGACAGCATTCGGGACACCGGAAGAGATTGTTAAAAACAAGAATTCCCTTATCGGAAAAGAACTGAAACTTTTGTTTGAAGAAAAACATCATCAACAAAAACAAAAGACATACTATGATGCAACAACCCCCATCGAATTTAAAGGCGTTTCAACTCATAATCTGAAAAATATTGATGTTTCGATTCCTGTAAACAAACTGACTGTAATAACAGGAGTTTCAGGAAGCGGAAAATCATCTTTGGCATTTGACACCATCTTTGCGGAAGGTCAGAAACGCTATTCCGAAAGCCTTTCAAACTATTTGCGAACATTCATAAAGCAAAAAGGAGATGCTCGTTTTGAGGAAGTAAAGGGCATGACACCGGCAATTGCCATAAATCAAACTTCAAAAACTCAAAATCCTCGCTCAACCCTCGGAACAGTTACCGAAATATATGATTATTACCGACTTCTGTATTCAAGAGCAGGAACGGCGTTTTGTCCTGAATGCGGAAACAAACTTAACAAAGGAAACTGTGAGGCATGCAAATTTACAGGCACCGAAACACTAACAACTTCCGTATTCTCATTCAATCACGAACACGGGGCTTGTGTTGCATGTAAAGGCTTGGGCTATAAAATTGTATGCGATACCGATAAATTAATTTCAAATCCCGAACTTGCACTCGGAAACGGTGCAATGAACGGACATAAAACAGGCAAATTCTATGGCGACCCTTTCGGGCAATATATTGCTGCTCTTCATGAGCTTGGAAAAATACATTCCGTTGATTTTTCACTTCCGTGGAATGAATTAAATCAGGAAGCAAAGCATATTGCAATGTACGGAACAGGCGAGCAAAAATATGTTGTTGTTTGGAAGCACAAACGGAAAAATTTGGAAGGCACTCATCAATTCACAACCAAATGGAAAGGTTTTACAGCTCATGTAGAAGAAGAATTCACCGGAAAACATGCCGACAAAAGAGGTGATAATATGTTACCGATTATGAAGCAAGAACAATGTAATAATTGCAACGGAACACGATTAAAAAAAGAAGCTTCCTCTGTTACATTCGCGAATATTACAATTGCAGAACTAACTGCAAAATCGGTAAAGGAAAGCATTATTTTTTTCAATGAACTTGAACATAAGATAAATGATGCTAATATATTGAAAATCACAGAAGATATAACGAGTGAAGTTTTAAAACGCCTTAAAATCTTGAATGATATCGGACTTTCATATCTGACAATTGACCGAAGAAGCAACACACTTTCCGGAGGTGAAGCAAGACGCATGCGATTGGCAGGTCAAATCACATCCGGTTTAACCGGAATAACTTATGTTTTGGATGAACCGAGCATAGGGCTTCACCACAGAGATACTCAAAAATTGATTAAGCTCTTGTTCAAACTTCGAGACGAAGGCAACACCGTAATTGTTGTTGAACACGATGCCGATGTTATTTCCTCTGCCGACCGCATCATCGACCTCGGACCGGGTGCAGGCAAAAACGGAGGTGAGATAATTGCCCAAGGTAGCCTGCAAAACATTATTTCCAATACAAATTCCCTTACCGGAAAGTATTTGCAAAAACCGCTTAATATAATTTCAGAAAAAAGAACGCTATACAAAGGCATCACCATTAAAAAAGCTAATGCCAATAATTTGAAAGATATTGATGTAAATTTCCCTTCCGAAGGAATTGTTGCCGTAACAGGCGTTTCCGGAAGCGGAAAATCCAGTCTGTTATTTGAGGTGTTACATAAATCAGCACAGCAAAACCGCCCTGTTAATTGCAAAAGTATATCAGGTTTTGAACAGTTTGATAAAATCATTAAAGTTGACCAAAGCCTTCCGGGAAAAAGTTCAACAAGTAATTTGGCTACTTATTTGGGCTTTTTTGATACTATTCGTGATCTTTTTTCAAATGTACATGATTCAAAAAACCGGGGAATTAAAAAATCAGATTTTTCTTTTAATATAAAAGGAGGCAGGTGTGAAACCTGCAAAGGAATCGGCCAAATAAAAGTTGCAATGGATTTTTTATCAGATGTTTGGCTTGAGTGTGAAGATTGCAAAGGAAGACGATATAAAGAACATATCCTGAAAATAAAACACAAAGGAAAATCAATTAATCAAGTTTTACAATTAACCGTTGAAGAAGCAAAAAAGTTCTTTGTAAATCATAAAACTCTCCTATCCTACTTTGAGACTCTTTCAAAGATCGGATTAGATTATCTTACTTTGGGACAGCCTTTACACACATTCTCCGGAGGAGAATTGCAACGCATAAAACTTACTGCGGCATTAATTGAAAAGAGATATAAAAAAAGTTTGTATCTGCTTGACGAACCTACAACCGGACTACATTTTAAAGATGTAGAAACACTCTTAAAATTAATGAACCACATGGTTACTGTCGGACACACAATAATTCTCACCGAACACAATCAAGACATTATCCG
>JAUVIG010000143.1 GCA_030592825.1 Chlorobiota bacterium
AAGTGAAGAACAGCGGTACAATATTTATTTATCAAGATAATATTGATATTCTTGAGGCTGTTTCAAGAGCCGGAGGAATTACTGAATATGGTAAAATGAGTAATGTAACAGTTGTGAGGCAAGAGAAAGATAAACGTTTGGTCTATAAATTGGATTTATCAAAAAGAGAGTTGCTAAGTTCAAATAAATTTTATTTATATCCTGATGATATTATAATTGTTGAGCCCATGAAAGCAAAGATTGCACAAATGAATTTAAGAGATTATTTTTTCTTCTTTTCAGCAATATCTTCAGCTTTATCTACAACAATTATTATTATTAGTTTAGTTGGTAATTAATACCTTAAATGAACTTTAATTGACCGGTACTTCTTTTTGCTCATAAATAAATAATTCAGCTAATAAAAATGTTTAAGATTCTTGCAAAATAATATGGATGAAATAAAAAACAATCAAGAGAATTCTTCTCAAGGTATAGAATTGAAAAAATATCTTTTTAAAGCTGTATCATACTGGTATTTATTTGTTTTTTTCATTGTTGCTGCATTTTTCTTTGCAAAATGGGTTAATACGCATGCTATTCCTACATACGGATTACATGCAACAGTTATGCTTATGGATGAAAGTAATGAAGAAGAAGTTGCCGGAGGATTAACTTTGTTCAGTAAACGTAAAAATTTAAACACTCAAATGGGAATTTTAAAATCATATTCTTTAACTGAAGAAACCGTTACAGAATTAGAGTTTGGAGTTTCATATTTCAGAGATGAGAAATTCAGAAAAAATTATGAGATATATAAAAAAGCACCATTTATCGTAAATTTTGATACAACTTATGATCAATATATCGGATTGCCTGTTTATGTTACATTTAAGAATGAGAACGAAGTACAAATTTCAATTGAGAAGTTTGAAATTGAAAAAACAATAAAAATAGGAGAACAATTTGTCTGTAACAACTTTAGTTTTAATATCATAAAAAGAGACAGTTTGCCTTTTAATAATAATATACCGAGGAATAAGTATTTTTTTCAAAAAAACAGTATTAATAATATTGTACGAAGTTATTTAGGACGACTTGAGATTGAAGTAAGCCCTGAAAAAAGTTCGATACTTTGGCTTTGGTTAGTAGGAACAGTTCCTCAAAAAGATGCTGATTATTTGAATAAATTAATTGAAATATATATAAGGAACGGTTTAGTTGAAAAGAATAAAAAAGCTGCCGGCATTATTAAATTTATTGATCAACAACTTGAAGGAGTTTCAGATTCTCTTCAAAAAACTGAAAGTAATCTGCAAATATTTAAACAAAAAACCCGTACGCTTGATATAAGTAATGAAGGGATGTTGTTGTTAACAAGATTAACAGAATTCCAAAAGGATCTTGTGGGACAAAAAAGAAAATTAACATATTATCAATATTTGCATGATCAATTAATTTCAAATAAAACAGTTGTTTCATTAACTGCACCAACTGTAATGGAGATAAATGATCCGGTTTTATTAGGATATTTAGAAAAATTATCTGAATATACAACTGAAAGAGATATTCTTGACTTCAGTGTAAGAAGTGATATTCCAATTTCGAAAAAGTTAGATATGCAAATACAAAAGATACAAGATCAGATATTTGTACATGCCAAAAAAAATATTGAAGTTACTGAAAATGAGATTAATAACATAAAAGCAAATATAAACATTGTAAACCGTGACATTAATAAACTTCCGGTGTCAGAAAGACAAATTATTAATATTGAAAGGAAATTTAATATTAATGATGAATTATACACCCATCTGTTAAAAAGAAGAATGGAAGCCGCTATTACTCAAGCATCAAATAAAGCAGATACAAAAATGCTTGATATGGCAAGATCTGAAACAGCCGTAAAAAAATCCCCTGATACTTCCGGAAATACTAAAAAAGGAATTCTTTTCGGAATACTTATTCCAATATTGATAATAGTAGCCGGAGAATTCTTTAATAATAAGATTAATGATAAAAGTGATATTGAAAGCAGAACTTCAATTTCTATTTACGGAACAGTAGGAAGAAACAAACATAACAATAATCTTCCTGTTGTTGCCTTTCCAAAGTCTCCCATTTCGGAATCTTTCAGGGCTATACGAACAAATTTACAATATGTTTTAAAAAGTAAGAATAATAAAATTATTGTTGTTACTTCATCAATCAGCGGTGAAGGAAAATCATTTATTTCTTCAAATATTGCAGCAGTTTTAGCTATTTCTGATAAAAAAACTTTACTGGTAGGTTTAGATCTCAGAAAACCAAAGTTACAAATTGATTTTAAATATAATAATGAATTCGGTTTAAGCTCATATCTCGTTGAGCATTCCGAATATGAGCAAGTTGTACAAGAAACTGCGATTCAAAATTTATATGTAGCCTTATCGGGGCAGGTACCTCCGAATCCTGCAGAGCTTATTGAGTCTGAAAGGATGAAAGAATTTTTTGCAAAAGCTGCGGAAGATTTTGATTATATTGTTATTGATACACCTCCGATTGCTGTAGTAACAGATGCTCTTTTATTAGCTGAAACAGCAGATTCTTTTCTTTTTATTATGAGACAAGGATATTCTTCAAAGAATGTAATAAAACTGATAAATGATGTAAAAAAAGACAATGATTTAAGTAACATAGGAATCATCTTAAACGAAGTTCAAATTAAAAGAGGTTATGGTTACAGTCACGGCTACGGCTATGGCTATGGTTACGGCTACGGGCAGGGATATTATGATGATTTTGATCAATCGAAAATTTCAAAATTTCAAAAAATTATTAATATTTTCAAAAAAAACAAGAATGAAAAAATTTGATCCGGCAACAGAATTAAGTAAATTAGAACAATTTGGTGAATTCGGAGGTGTGAATCCTTCAATTACCGATTCTGCCACTTATACGTTTTTAGGGGCTGAAACAATGGTTGATACATTTCACGGTGAAGCTGAAGGTTGTTTTTTGTATTCAAGACATTGGAATCCAACCAATAAATATTTATCAGATGCTTTGGCTGCAATGGAAGGAACTGAAGCCGGCTGGGTAACCGGTTCGGGAATGGGAGCGATTACTTCTGCCATTCTGCAACTTTGTAATTCAGGAGATCATATAGTTTCTTCAGTTACTACATACGGAGGAACCTATGCATTTTTTAAAAATTATCTTCCAAAATTCAATATTGATGTAAGTTTTGTTATTCCTACTGATTTGGAAGCAATAAAAAAAGCTGTTCGTCCGAATACAAAAGTAATTTATACTGAAACTATATCCAATCCTTTACTGCAAATTTCAAATCTTCCTGAAATTGCAAAAATTTCAAAAAGCTGTGGTGCAAAATTAGTTGTTGATAATACATTCTCACCAATGATGATTTCACCATATAAATTAGGAGCAGATGTAGTGGTGTATAGTATGACCAAATTCATAAACGGAAAAAATGATTGCGTTGCCGGAGCAATTTGCTCTGATCAAGAATATATCAATTCTTTGATAGATGTAAATTCAGGTACGGCAATGTTATTAGGTCCTGTATTAGATCCGTTAAGATCATCAAGCATTCTTAAAAACCTTTATACATTGCATATCAGAATGAAACAACACAGTAAGAATGCTTTATATCTCGCTGAAAAGTTCAGTGAAATTGGTATAAAACCGATTTATCCCGGTTTAAAATCAAATCCCGGGTATAAGCTGCTTACGTCATTAATGAATGAAGAGTATGGCTATGGAGGTCTTATAGCAATTGATATGAAAACCAAAGAGAAAGCGTATGAATTCATGGAAAAGATGCAAGAAAGAGGAGTCGGTTATCTTGCTGTTAGCTTAGGATACTACAAAACATTGTTCAGTAACTCCGGCAGCAGTACTTCTTCTGAAGTTCCCGAAGATGTACAAAGAGAAATGGGAATGTCTCCCGGATTAGTAAGATTTTCTGTAGGTTTAGATAATGATATTGAGAGAACTTATAAATTGATAAAAGAGTGTTTTTAGTGGCTAAAAAATATTTTTTGGAGTGGACTCAACTTTTAAATTTTGAACTTAAAAATAACATCAAAAAAAAAATTATCACAATTATGTTTGCATTACTGATTAGTTTTGCAGCATTTTCTCAAGAAGACGGAGAGAAAAAATTTGGTGCTGATAAAACACATTTTGTTCACCCATATTTAAGTTTGGGGTTTATGACTCCTCCTACAGAAGGTGAAGGAGCTGATATCTTATACGGAAAATCACATATTATTACCTATGGTGTGAGATATAAGTTTAAATTAGCTGATTTCTTTGCTCTCGGGGCAGGTATAAATTATACATACCAAGCTTGGCATATGGATCAGGTTGATACCAAGATAATTCCGACATCAGTTTTATATGATAAAGAAAAGATATTATCTAATAATCTCGGCGGAGATCTTTTCTTAAGGATAAATATCGGGAAAAGAACTAATACAATCGGAAATTATATTGATCTTGGAGGCTATGGTGAATGGGCATACAGTACTTCCAAAAAAACCACCGATTATTTTGATAATCCCAATATAGTTACAAGGTCTGAATATGCTACTGTTACATACAAACATTTAAATTATATGAAAGAGTTCAATTACGGACTTGAAACCAGAATTGCTTACGGCAGATATGTTATTTTCGGTAAATACAGAATATCTGACTTATTCACTCAAGATTTTAAAGATGTTGCAGGATCAACTGAACTTCCAAGATTAGTAGTCGGAATAGAGGTGGGGTTTCATAAATAACTTAAATACTACATTTGTCCGGTTTGTCAATCTGAAAATCCTGTCGGAGAGTGAAAATGTAAGCATTGTTATTATGTTATAATAGCTTTGTGTGGTGGGGTTTGGGCGAGTTGGAGGCGATTATATTCTATTTTTCCATTCTTTAGGGTCTTTATATGTATTAATAACACCAAGCAAAACAATTTTTTTCTTTTTTTCATTGACTATATAATGCAACATATAGGGGAATTTTTTGACAGATAAACAGCGAACATTTTCATATCGGACTTGAAAATACGGATTACTGCGAATAACCTCATATCCTTTTTTAACAGCACTGTGAAATCTTTTACCTAATCCTTTTTGTCTTGAATCATACCGGTTAATTCCGGGCTGAATATCCTGATGAGCCTCTTTTTTTATCTCTAAACTGTACTTCATTATTCAAAATTAAAATCATCTTTTACTTCATCCCAATCAAGTACATCATCCGGATTTTCGTTGTAATCTTTTAAGCGTTCTAAAATTATTTCTTTATGCCAATCCGGTATAGCGTCTATATCACTCTCTAAATCAGTATATTTTGTTTTAAGTTTTTCCCAATCTGTAATCGGAATATAAATACCGGTTGTCTCTCCGGCAGCGTTTGAAATATATTGTAAGTTCATTGTTTCTGTTTTAAATTGCTAATTGCTGTTATTATTCTCTATATTATACGGCAAATATAAGCAAAACTCACGACTTTATCAAATAAGATAATGAAAGTACGCTTAAAAAGGGAGTTTTATATTTGGTGTGCCAATTTCAAATAATTTTTAATATACATTTGTATCTAAATTTATGTATACCGAAAGTTTTCGGCACTTTCACTCTTAATAATTTCATTAGTATCAGATTCAGCAAAAAATTCAAATTTCATTATAGATTTTAGTTATATTGCCTAAAATCAAATGATATAACTATTTTTACGGATTCAATAAAAAATATGAGGATAATTATTTTATTCACAATATTATTTTTAAACAGTTATGTTTTTGCTCAGCAATTTACTGTCAGCGGAACTGTAAGTGATGCTGAGACCGGTGAAGTAATAATAGGAGTTTACATTTCAAGTCATGACGGAGAGTATGGTTCGGTAACAAATGTTTACGGTTTTTATTCTTTAACACTTCCAAAAGGGAAAAATATTATAGAATATAGTATTATCGGTCATTCAACTTTAAGAAAAGAAATCAACCTGCAAAATAATATCAATATCAATATTGAACTTGAGGAGTCTGATACACAAATTGGAGAAGTTACTATTTTTGGAGAAAAAGCAGATAAAAATATCAAAAATATTGAGACCGGTGTCAGCAATTTAAACCCAAGAGAAATTAAAATAATACCGGTTATTTTCGGAGAGCAAGACATTTTAAAAACTATTCAATTATTACCGGGTATAAAACCTTCCGGTGAAGGAGGCAGCGGATTTCATGTAAGAGGAGGTGGTGCTGATGAGAATTTGATATTATTAGATGAAGCACCTGTTTATAATGCATCTCATTTAATGGGTTTTTTCTCGGTATTTAACTCTGATGCCGTAAAAAATGCAAAGATTTATAAAGGTACAGCTCCCGCTCAATACGGCGGACGTTTGTCTTCAGTTTTAGATATTCAAATGAAAGACGGAAATATGAAGCAATTCTCTGCATCGGGCGGAATTGGTTTAATTTCTTCACGCTTAACCATAGAATCACCGATTGTAAAGAATAAAGCTTCGTTTATTATTTCAGGAAGAAGAACTTATGCAGATCTCTTTTTAGTATTTGCACCCAGAGAAGAACAGAGAAACAGCACTTTGTATTTTTATGATTTAAATGCAAAAGTTAATTATAAGATCAATGATAATAACAGGTTATTTCTTTCGGGATATTTCGGGAGAGATGTTTTTGCATTTGATGATATTATGGAAATGGATTGGGGAAATACGACCGGAACTTTACGATGGAACCATATTTTTAACAGTAAATTGTTTTTAAACTCAACAGTTATTCGCAGCAAATATGATTATCAATTGGGTTTCAGTTTTTTTGATGAAGACGGCGGAGTAATCAGATTAAAATCTGCAATTGAAGATTGGAACATAAAGGAAGATTTTCAATATTATCTGAACAGTAAAAACCTTATCAGATTCGGAATTAATTCAATGTATCACAAATTCCTTCCCGGAGAAGTAGATGCAAGTGAAGTCGAAGAAATAAATGATATTAAAGTTCAAAATAAATATGCTTTTGAAAATGTTGCTTATATTTCACATGAAGTTAGTTTGTTAAAAAATTTAAAAGCAGTATATGGTTTCAGGCTTTCTGCTTTTTGTGTGTTAGGTCCGGGTACGGTTTATGAGTTTAATGACAGAGAAGAACCAATTGATTCTGTTTCATACGGGAATAATGATATAATAAAAACATACAAAAATCTTGAACCCAGAATTTCCTTAAATTATATTATTGATAAACAAAATGCCGTAAAAGCATCTTATACTAAAAATACTCAATATATTCATTTACTGTCGAATTCTACATCCTCAACACCAATGGATTTATGGTATCCGACAACAAAGATCATAAAACCCGGACTTGCAAACCTATATTCTGTCGGTTATTACAGAAACTTTAATGATAATATGTTTGAAACTTCAACAGAATTATATTACAAAGATCTTAAAGATGTTATTGATTACAGGAACGGAGCAAATGTTATGATAAATGAGTATTTAGAAGCAGAGTTGTTATTGGGAAAAGGATGGTCATACGGTGCTGAAATATATGTTAAAAAACAAATGGGAGATATTACAGGATGGATAAGTTATACTTGGTCAAAGACTGAAAGAATTTTTGATGAAATAAATAACGGATTAGCTTTTTCAGCAAGGCATGACAGAACTCACGATTTTTCAATAACAGGAATGTATGCATTTAACAAGCGATTGAGTTTTGCTGCAACTTGGGTTTATTATACCGGTGATGCAGTTACCTTTCCTACAGGAAGATATATTGTTGACGGCAGAATTATCAGTTTATATACCGAAAGAAACGGATACAGATTGCCCGAATATCACAGAATGGATTTTAGTGTTACATATAAGAATAAAAAAAGAAAGCGTTGGGAATCAGACTGGAATCTATCAATTTATAATGTTTATGCAAAAAAAAATGCTTATCAGATAACATTCAGGCAAGTTAGTGAAAATTCTACACAATTTGAAGCTGTACGTTTGGCTTTGTTTTCAATTATACCTTCAATAAGTTATAATTTCAGATTTAATTAAAATATTGACTTATAAAACTGAAAAACAACTATTTGTAAAAACTTTGGGCATTACCCCGGTGTCATGTCAAATATAATTTGTCGCACCCAAGCCGTCTGACCGCTTTGGAGCGGTCGGACGGATTACGATACTTTACGTCAGAATGCACTTGACTTGACATTGGTCAATTAAGCATATGAATTAATTATGTCTGTTTTAATTATCTGTTCCTTTAGAATAATTTTATGTTTATTAAACTACTAATATTATGGAAAGAATTACTAACCACCACACCCAACCTAACCAAGCAAACCTCATTTTTGCTTTTCTTTCAGGGTGATTTAAATTTACTAAAAATACAATCAAAATACCGATCAGACCCAGAAAAAATCCTAATAACACAGCACCGATATAAAATCCTTTACTTCTGAAGAATTTTTTTGTATTGTGCTTTAAAGTTGAAATCTTTTCTTTCGTCTTGCCGAAAAAAGTTTTGATTTTTGAAGTTTTCTCTTTTTTAGCTTTTTCAAAAACTGACAGATCAATATCTTTAATATCAGAGTTTTGATTTTGTTGATCTGATAAAACAATTGAATTACTTTCTTCAGTATAAACATGTGTTTTTTCTACAGCATACGAATTAAATAATACGCAGCCTAAGATGCCGGTAATTAAT
>JAUVIG010000012.1 GCA_030592825.1 Chlorobiota bacterium
ATATCATAAAAATTCACAGGCGAAATAAAAGCAAGAACACCTTGATGATTTTTACGAGTGATCTTATTTATTTTCTGAACAGGAACGAATTGATGAGGAATTTTATACTTTTTTAAAACACTTAAAAGTTCTTTTAATAATTCATTATCACCGGCTCTTTTTATTAAAACTTTATCTATCTGTTTATCAGTTCCGATTGCTTCAATAACAGCTCTTGTTCCGAATATAAAATTATCTTTTGTCATATCGCATTCAAAAATACAATAATTTAGTAATTTAGCGTGCTTTTTTATTTATTTACAAAATAAACATATGAAATTTAAAGCAAATTCAAAATTAGATTCTGTTTGGTTCGGAGCTGTTTCCGGCTTAATCGTTGCAATATTAATAACGTCAATAATAATTAGCGTTAACTCCGGGGACTATCCTGTTTGGGATCATTATAAGCATTTTTTTGATTCAGATGATATCAGTTCAATATTAAGAGCCCGGGTATTATTATCTGTAAAAGGCGGAGCTATTGCCGTTTTACCTGTGTTTTATTTATTTTTGAATAAAAAATGTATAAAGCTGTAAAAGGCTTAATAGGAATCGTTGTTTTTTTGGGACTTCTTGTTGTTTACGGATTTTTTACAAACTAACAGAAAAATTAAATAATTGAATTATTTTAAGGAACGAATCAGTAATAAATGAAATACTATATCATAGCAGGTGAAGCCTCCGGTGATCTGCATGCTTCAAATTTAATGAAAGAGATTAAAAACAAAGATACCGAAGCAGAATTTAGGTTTCTCGGAGGAGATTTGATGTTAAAACAAGGCGGAACAATTGTTAAGCACTTCAAAGAAACGGCGTATATGGGGGGTTTTGATGTGCTTATGCACCTTCGTATCATTTTGAAAAATATCAAACTCATTAAAAATGACATCTTTAAAACAAAACCGGATGTTGTTATTTTAGTTGATTACCCCGGCTTTAACTTGAGAATAGCAGAATTTGCACATAACAAAAACTTTAATGTATATTATTATATCTCACCAAAGATATGGGCTTGGAAACAATCACGTGTTGAAAAAATAAAAAAATATATTGATAAACTTTTCATCATCTTTCCTTTTGAAAAAGAATTCTACAAGAAACATAATTTTGAAGTTGAGTATGTTGGAAATCCAATACTTGATGCCCTTGATGCCGAAAAAAAAAATATAGAAAGTTTTAATAAAAAATATAAATTAGATGATAAAAAAATAATAGCATTATTACCCGGAAGCAGAAAACAAGAGATTAAACATAATTTTCCCCTTATGTTGAAAGCAGCCGAGAAATTCTCCAATTATCAATTTTTAGTTGCTGCAGCACCTTCTTTGGAAAAAGAAATCTTTCTGAAATATATTAAAAATAAAGATATAAAGTTAATCTATAACGATACTTATGAATTATTAAAACATTCTGAAGCAGCCATAGTAACATCCGGTACGGCAACATTGGAAACAGCGGTATTAAATGTGCCTGAACTTGTTTGTTACAGAGGTGATCACATCTCATATCAAATTGCAAAAAGATTGATAAAAGTAGAGTATATTTCATTGGTAAATCTAATAATGCAAAAAGAAATAATAAAAGAGTTCCTGCAATATGACATGACTGTTGAAAACATTTGCAATGAATTGGAACTATTACTTAATAATGACGTATACAGAAAAAATATGTTAAATAATTTTGCAGAATTGAGAGTAAAACTGGGAGGCAAAGGTGCGTCTGAAAGAGCTGCCGAAATTATTGTTAATTCTTTAAAGATGTAAAGTTCAAATTAATAGTGAGTACACTCCGAAAAGTATTTTTTTGCCGCGAAGTCACGAAAACACAAAAATACACAAAATTTAAAATACTGATAATAAGCCCTTTGTGAAATTTAGTGACTTGGTGTTTTAGTGGCATTTTCATTTTTCAACTTTTCGGAATGAACTCAATAGTGTAAGTTCAAAGAAAAAACAAGTTTCAGAAATTATAAAAATCTGAATTAAATAAATTTCTATATGAAAAGGATATTACTAATATTTTTAATATATATATTAATTATTACAAATCTTTTCAGCCAAGCATTACCTATTGGTATTGACGGCAAATTTGAAGACTGGGCAAACTCTGTTGCAAATTATACAGATACACAAAATGACGGCGGTGATTACGATATGTTATCATTTTCAGTTTCTAATGACAGTGCATTCCTTTATATAACTTTTGCTTTATCAAATGAAATACAACTAAATTACGGCAATCAACTTTTTTTGCAAATAGATACAGATAATGATGCCGGAACCGGATATCCGGTAAACGGAATAGGTTCTGAATTAGGAATTGATTTCGGAGATAAAAAAGCATATTTTACTCCCGAATCTTCAACCATTACCGTTTATCAGAATGATATTATGTTAAGAGCATTGCCTACCGTAACTTCCGACACATTTGAAATTGCAATAGGAAGAGATGTATATCCGGATGGGATACATCCGTTGTTTACGGGAAATACAATAAAACTTTGTTTTACTGATAATGATTCCGGCGGAGATGATATGCCGAACATTGGTACAACTTTTACTTATACATTTGACGAGACTGATGTCGGAGAATATAATTATATTGATTTTGAAAAGAATAATAATTCCGACATAAGATTAATGACTTATAATATACTTAATGACGGATTAACTGATTCTTATCGTGTTGACGCCTTTCAAAGAATAATTACTACAGTGAACCCTGATATTATTACCTTTAATGAATGTTGGGATACAGAATGGTGGGAAGCAAAAAACCTGTTGAATGAATGGCTGCCTCTTCCTGACAACGGCACATGGGAATGTTGGAAAGTTGATGCAGGTAACATCACATGTTCGAAATATGATATTACCGGTAATTACACTGTTTTATCAGGCAGCAGAATAACAGCTTCGTTTATTGACCTTCCGAATTCATATTCCGGAGATATACTGATTATTAATTCTCATTTTGCATGTTGCGATAATAATGCTCAAAGGCAAGAAGAAGCTGATGCAATTATCTCTTTCTTAAAAGATGTTAAATCAACGGGTGGAGCGATCACTTTACCATACGGCACTCCGTTTGTTATCAGCGGTGACCTGAATTTAGTAGGTTACAGTCAGCAACTTACAACCTTGCTTACAGGTGACATTGTTGATAATGCAACTTTCGGTGAAGATCAATCTCCGGATTGGGATGATACTGATCTGAATGATGTTATCTCTTTTCAAACCGATTTGAGAATGGCTTATACTTGGGAAAATAATTATTCGTCATATTGGCCGGGAAGACTTGATTTTGCTATATGCTCCGATGTCGGCACTTCTGTCAGTAAAGCATTTACAATAAACACATCAGTTATGAGTTCTGAACGATTATTACAATATAATCTTTTACAAAGTGATACTTATACTGCTTCCGACCATTTCCCGAAAGTAACTGATTTTATAATTGAGGACGGAGTTTCTGTAAATTCAGCAAAAAGGAATAACTATAGAATATTCCCTGTTCCGTCTGATAGCGGAATTTATACTATTGATAATTTGTCAAGTTTAAAAATAAAACAAATATCTGTAATCAGTATAACAGGACAACTCTTATTTTCTGAAGAAAACATTCAAGATAACAGGTTTAAACTTGATCTTTCAAAATATAATAAAGGTGTTTATATAATAAGGTTAAAATCCGATGCAGGAGAAACTTTATTGAAAATTATAAGATAAAAAATATCGTTTATGCCATTAATGAAAATTATAAACTACTTGTTCCGATTTTTTTCGGGATTGTCTATAATTTCAGAACTCCGGGATTATCAATACTATGATTGTTATTATTTTTTTGATTGATTTACGGATTACTACCCCACAGTAAACATTTTGCAACATGCTGATTATCTGCACATACAATAAAACATATGACATGTTTACGAAAAATAATAAGACATAATTACGACTTATTCAAAAAAACGGAAATTGTATATTATAAACTGAACTTTGTAAACAGCTGCTAATAATAATTTTAACAATATTTAAATTTTTTGTTTGGTAAATATTTAAATATTACCTGTGGTGAGGACTTCTTCATTCGGTTTTACTATCGTAAAAATCTTGTTCATTATTTGATATTTAAAAATGCGACAATTTCATTTTACGAGCAAGCAGCTATAACTTATTGATAATCTGTTAATGGGTCAAGAGTTCTGAATTTTGCTGTTTATATTTAAAGTTGTTCCTGTTAGATTGTTGCATTGCTTCATTGTTAAATGGCTAAAAACCAACAATGTAACAATGAAACAATCTAACAATGAAAATAATATTTAAAATTCCCGACAAAGTCGATTTTCTTTGAGCAATCAAAAAATCTATATTACTGACTACATTTACTCTATGGTTTCAACTCATTACCTTCTTTATTGTAGAATCTGTACTCTAAAAAATTATAAGTAACGACAGGAACAATCTTGACGAACCTCTTAAACTTCAGTAACCATTTGATTTGCTTTGATTTAATACCTTTCTTAAGATAACCTTCAATATACGGATGGACATGCATACTAATCTTTTTCGGATATTTATTAATCATATATTGCAAATGATTTTCAATTTCATCAATAAATAAAATACTTGGAGTAATTTCACCCGTACCCTCACAAGTAGGACAAGTTTCTTTAGTTTCAATATCGGTTGCAGGTCTTACTCTTTGTCTTGTTATTTGCATTAAACCAATCTTACTTAAGGGAAGAATATTGTGTTTTGTACGATCTTCTTTCATAAGTTCTCTCATATATTGAAAGATCTTTTGTTTATTTTCGTATGAATGCATATCAATATAATCAATCACAATAATACCACCAATATCTCTTAACCTTAATTGTCTGGCAATTTCTTCAGCCGCCAACATATTTACTTCAACAGCATTAGTTTCCTGATCTGAAGCTTTTTTTGATCTGTTCCCGCTGTTAACATCAATTACTGTTAATGCTTCTGTATTTTCAATAATTAAATATGCCCCGCTTTGTACAGTAACGGTTTTTCCGAATAATGCTTTAATTTGCTTACTTATACCGAAGTGATCAAAGATTGGTGTTCTTTTGTCATAAAATTTAACAATCTTTTCTTTATCAGGAACTATTTCGGATATATATTCTTTTATTTGAGAATAAACAACATCATTATCAACATAAATACTACTGAAAGAGCTGTTTAATATATCTCTTAATAATGCAGCCGGTTTATTAAGTTCTCCCATGGCAACATTCGGTGGATCCAATAAATGAAGTTTGCTGATTGCACCTTCCCATTTATTCACCAATTCGCGCAGTTCTTCATCCAAAACAGCAACTCTCCTGTTTTTTGCAACTGTTCTTACAATAACACCGAAATTTTCCGGCTTTATACTTTGTATTAAACGTTTTAACCGTTTCCTTTCTTCATCAGCAACAATTTTTTTTGAAATAGAAACAGTGTTTGAAAACGGGATTAATACCAAATTCCTGCCGGCAATTGAGATTTCCGCACTTAATCTCGGTCCTTTAGTTGATATTGGTTCCTTTGCAATCTGAACAAGTATTGTTTGACCTCCTGTTAATACTTCAGAAATCTTACCGTGTTTATTAATATCAGATTGTAGTTTGAAATTCTGCAGTTTCGGCGATTGGCTTTTAGAGTTTAATGCAGAATTAATAAATTTCTGATGGGAATTGAATTGAGGACCCAAATCAAAATAATGAAGAAATGCATCTCGTTTATATCCTACATCAACAAAAGCAGCATTTAAACCATTCATTACTTTTTTTACTTTGGCAAGATAAATATCACCGACAGTAAATTTATTGTTACTTTTTTCTTTATGAAGTTCAACAAGATTTTTCTCGCTGGTATATGCTATTGATATATCTCTTTTAGAGACACTTATAATTAATTCATTACTCACCTTAATTCTTTCTCTTTGTTATTTTATTATAATCAAAAAGAGCCGGTTCAGGCTCTTTTTGATATATATTTCACAGACCAAAATATTATTTCTTTTTCTTATGTCTGTTCTTTCTTAGACGTTTTTTACGCTTATGCGTTGACATCTTTGCTCTTTTTCTCTTCTTTCCGCTTGGCATATTTTAATTTATTATATATTAACAACTTGCTTAATTAAGCTTTTACATTTTCTTTAACCTTATTTACAAATGACTTCGCAGGTTTAAATGCCGGTATGAAATGCTCAGGTATAATAATTGTGGTATTTTTGGAAATATTTCTTGCAGTTTTCTCTGCCCTTTTCTTCACTATAAAACTTCCGAAACCTCTAAGGTAAACATTTTGATTATTCTTTAAAGAATCTTTAATACTTCCCATAAAAGCTTCAACTGTTTTCTTTACAGCAACTTTTTCTATACCTGTTTGCTTTGATATTTCATTAACTATGTCTGCTTTTGTCATTATCAGTATATTTTAGTTATCAATTAATTAACATCATTTTTTGAGTATGCAAATATACATTTTTTCTTCTTATAAATAAAAATCTAAACCTTATTTTTTTTTATTTTTTTTTGTGGTGCTAACATAACAAATTGTTATTCTGGTTATTACAGCAATATATAAATTCATTTTTTATTATTGAAATAATCATATTTAATTAGAAATAAATTGATTGAGTTCAACATCAAACACCTTTGCCGGAAATTTTTTTATTAATCCTGTATCATGAGTTGCCATTAAGACAGAAGTTCCTTTTTCAGATACTTTATGTAACAAATTCATAATATTCTCTGAACTTTTATCATCTAAATTTCCTGTAGGTTCATCAGCTAAAATTAAATGAGGCTTATTGATCAATGCTCTGGCAATACCGACACTTTGCTGCTCTCCACCAGACAGTTCAAAAGGCATTCGTGTTTCTTTACCTTGAAGGCCGACAGTTTCTAAAATGTTATAAATCTTGTTTTTTATACCTGATTTTGATCGTTCTCCGGATGCTTCAAGTACAAATCTCAAATTATCATATACATTTCTGTCAGTTAATAATTTATAATCTTGAAAAACAATACCTAATTTCCTTCTCAAATACGGAATCTGATCTTGTTTTATTTTCTTGAGGTCATAGTCTGCTACTTCGACACTTCCGGTTTTAAAAGTTTCATCAGCATACATTACTTTTAACAGACTTGATTTGCCGCTTCCTACTCTTCCGGTTAAATAAACAAATTCTCCTTGTTCTAAGGAAAAATTTACACCTGATAAAACCTTATTTTCTTTTCTGTAAACAGTTAGGTCAGTAATTTTTATAAGTGTCTTATTCATTTCAAAAATCCCTTTTAAAAAAATCGAATATGTAAATTTAAAAAAAATCTCCGTTAAGAGAACTTTTTTTATATAAATTTAACTTATTTTTAAAACCTGCCCAATTGTAATAACCCAAAATCCGCGAGTCAAGGCTTCACTTTTTAATAATATGACATTTAAGAAAAATACATAAATGCAAGTGAAGCCTTGTCTATCAGCTTTTAAATGTTCTGTTGCGGATTTCAGGAATAAGCAAAACTCAAATTTAAAGTACATCTTTTTGAATTTTTATTTTGACGAAATGTCATTTTTTTGCAACCAAATGCTTATTTTTGCGTATAATATATAAGTATACTAAGTATGAGTACACTCCGAAAAGTATTTTTTAGTCACTAAAACATCAACCTATCGGCAGACAGGCAAAGGCGAACATTAAGGTATTGGTTATAAGCCCTTTGTGATATTTAGCCTGACTGTCTTCAGACAGGTGACTTAATGTATTAGTGGTAACTTCATTTTTTTAAGTTCTCGAAGTGGACTCAAATATTATTTATTAAAGTTCTAAATTATATACATTATGAAACATTTTTTATTTTTCTTATTTTTGTTTTCAGTTACTATATTTAGCAGCTTCGGACAAGATAAAGGGTATATTAACCCTGCTGCAAATTATGCTGTATATTTAGGTTATAATTACGAAATAAAAACTGATATCAATGGAGACCAAATTGGTATAGTTACTTTTCCTGACGGCACTCAAGCTGAAGAATGGGACTTTTATAAAGGTAAAGACGGAGAAGAATTTTCATATCCGGTTATTAACGGATATGATATTGAAACAATAATTGAAAAACATGATACTTACACAAAAGAATACGCAGTTTGTGTAATCAGAGATAAAGGAGAAGTAACCAAGATACCTTTACTTGAATTCATGAAACAAAACGGTGATGAAATAATTAATGAAGTAAACCGCGGGGGAGTTGATTTCCGTGAAAATATTAAAATTAATCCCAATTTAAAAACAAATAAAGATCTTCCGGCAGTGTTGGATTGGCGAGATAAAGACGGACATACTTATATTCACGGAGTAGTTAATCAAGGAAGTTGCGGTTCATGTTACAGCTTTGGAGCTTGTGCTACAGCCGAAGGTGTATATAATAAAGCAATGAATACTTATGACGGTAGTTGTGCAGACTTTTCGGAAAGCTATATTGCGTGGTGTCTTGGTGAATATGGTGCATATTACAGCAGTTTTCATGGTTGTGCCGGTGCAAACTACGATTATGACGAATTACTGGCATTAGTTGAAGTCGGCGTTTGTGATGAAACAGATTTTCCTTATACAGAAACTGACCCGGGCTCATGCCCGGAACCCGGTGCTCCCGGTTGGGACAAAACTCAATTTCTTAACTGGCACAGAGCTGCCTGTTTGGATTCTACCGCAATAAAAACGGCACTTAACGATTATGGTATTGTTGATGCAGCAGTATATGTAACTACTAATTTCCAAAATTATTCAGGTGATATTTTTTCTGATGCAAGTACTACTTGTCCGGGTTCACCTTGTTCTTACACTACAACTAACCATGCCATCTCATTAGTAGGATGGGGATATGACAGTGGTGAACTGTACTGGATATTACGTAATTCATGGGGAACAGGCTGGGGAGAAGGCGGTTATATGAGAATTCAGTGGGAATCTGCAAGAGTTGCTTGTTCTGTTGCTTATCTGGAATATTCAACTCCAAATCCTCCTTCAATTACAAATGTTACACCAAATTCAGGCATAATTTTTAAAGACGGAGGGAAAGATATTACAATTACCGGGACATACTTTGACGGAGCAACTTCTGTAACAGTAGGCGGAGTTGAAGCACATATAATTTCTAATACTTCTACCCAAATTGATATTGAACTCGGTGGAGGAAATTATTCAGGAAATGATGTTATTGTAACAGCCGGGGGTAGTTCAGATACAGAATCAACAACTTTTACTTACAGTACAAGAAATACAATACCGGTAGGTGGCGGAACAGACGGACACTCTATATTCCAATGGGCATTAGACGGTTTATTCGGTTGGTGGGGAACTGCAAACTTTGATGCAACAAAAACAATAGAAGTTTATGCTGCAACTTATACCGAAGAAATTGTACTGAACTCAACTTTATCACCAACAGCAGCTAATCCCCTTGTTATCCAAAATCATTCAGGAGATGTAGTAATTATCGATGCAACCGGAAATAACTATGGTTTTAATTTAAGCACAGTTGATTATGTTCAACTAAATGGTTTCACAGTACATAATGCAGATGATGATAATGTATACATGCAAGGCAATAATTGTGAAATTTCTTATATAAAATCATACAACGGAGGAAAATCAGGTATTAAGATAGAAACAGGAGCAAGTAATAACATACACAATAATCTTTGTTATTCAAATAACATGTATGGTATTCATATTTTAAATTCAAACAGTAATACAGTTAAAAATAATACATCTGACGGAAACGGAAGCTCTGTTTCGCCTCCCGAGCAAACTCTTTTAGATGAAGGGTTTGAAGGTTCAGATAATTCACTGCCTACTACGTGGACTACTTATGCATTAGCAGGAGATGATCCCGGTTCAAATGATTGGTTTCGTGTAGATCCCGGAACAGCACCCCCGGAAGGAACCGGTTGTGCTTGGATTAATTGGGATGTTTCTGATGTTATTCATAAAGCACTTCAAAATGTAAATCCTATTGATTTAACCGGATATGCAAGTGCAAATTTGGAATATTTTGTATACAATAACCTCAACTATAATGAAGTTGAGTATGTTGAAATTTCTACAGACGGAGGTGGAGGCGGTGGTACATGGACAGAGTTAGCTCGACACGAAACATCATACGGAGGCTGGAGTCCTCTTCAAACAATTGATATTTCTGCTTATGTCGGCAATACTATTCATATTAGATTTAGATATTACCACCCTGCAGATCAAAATAGTACAGGTATTGATGGTGTTGAAGTAAAAGCTACACCAACTCCTGTTAACACTGGAGCCGGCTTATATATAGAATCCGGTACAGGAACAACAGTTGAAAATAATATCTTCGTTGCTCAAGGCGGAAATAATGCATATTATTCCTTAATTACAGAATCAGGTATAACTGTAAGTTCCGACTACAACACATATTATACAACAAATACAAATTTATTTGACTATAACGGTACAACAGGCAATACAGGACCAATGCAAGCAAATGACTTAAACGGAGACCCCTTATTTGTAGGAGGCGGAGACTACCACATATTCTCAACCAACGATTCATATCACAACGGAGAATGGCCTCCTTTAACTGCTTCAAGCGGAACATGGACAACCGACGGAAGTGATTCTCCTGCAATTGACGCAGGTAATCCTGCTGATTCATATGCAAATGAACCTGCAAATAACGGAAACTGTATTAATCAAGGAGCTTATGGTAATACCGTGCAAGCATCAAAATCAGGAAGCGGAAGTGCAATTTCATGGGACGGTTCTGCCAACAGCAATTGGCAAACAACAACAAATTGGGTTTCGGGTGTTGTACCTTCATCATCTGACGATGTAACAATTCCAAACGGCCGTCCTAATTATCCCGTAATTAATAACGGAATAGGAACAGTAGCAGTTTGTAATAATTTGACAATTGAAAATGCAGCAAGCCTGACAATCGACCCTGACGGTTATATGACAGTTTCAGGCTCAATCACAAACAACGGAAACGAAACAAATCTGATAATCAACTCTGATGATACCGGTACCGGTTCATTAATACACAATACATCAGGCGGTGCAGATGCAACGGTTCAACTTTATTTTGATGCATCTCCCGTTCAATGGCATATGTTGTCTTCTCCAATAAATAACGCATCCTTATCAGTATTCCCGACTACCAATAATTTGTATTTTTACGATGAAAGTACAGATGACTTCTGGTTAGGAAATACTTATGGCAGCGGAAGCGTTTCAGGTTGGACGGCTCCTGTCGGAAATCTTGATAATACTCTTGGGTATCTGTATTATTATTTTCAAACTACATTAAATTTCACAGGTCAACTGAATGATAATACAACATCAAACGCTATAAATATTAGTTATACAAATTATCTGGGAACAGGTAATGCTGATGAGTTGACTTATGATTACTTAAATATGGACGGATGGAACTTTATAGGAAATCCATATACATCGGCCATTGACTGGACTGTTGTTGATGCCGGTGCCGCTAATTTATACGATGCCGTCTATTTTTATGACGGTACAAATTTCAAAAGTTGGGTAAGCGGAACTGATTCTTGGGATGGTGCTTCAACAAACGGAGGTACTGAGTTCATTCCGGCTATGCAAGGATTCTTTGTAAAAGGAAATTTTGCATTAGGAACCGGAGGAACTTTAAATATTCCGCCAAGTTCAAGAGTTCATAATAATCAAGCATTTTGGAAATACGACAATAAGGAAACACCACAAGACTTCTTAAGAATGGCTGTTGAAGCCGGCGGTTTTACAGATGAAGCAATTGTAAGATTTTTAACTCCGGCAACTTTTGAACCGGATGATAAAATGGATGCTTACAAACGATTTTCGATGAATGACGCTGTTCCTCAAATATATACAAATGCTTTAGATAAAACAGAATATTCAATTAATTCAATTCCGTATTTTGAAAAAACTTTAAGCATACCTGTTAAATTTATAAACACAGGAAAAAATTTTACATTAAAATTTACAGAATTTAATTTCTCTGATATTAAAGTTTACTTAAAAGATAATTATCTCAACGAAACAATTGAGATTGGTTTAAATGATTCATTTAAATTAACTGATGATGAAAACATTGATATTAATAGATTTGAACTTATTTTTGAAACAACAACAACTTCTGTTCCTCAAGCTTTCAATACATCGGTTGTATTATTCCCTAATCCCTGTAAGGGAACTTTCTGTTTAACTGTAGGAAATAAAGCATCTGACTTCAATGTTGAAATTACAAATATTACAGGACAAATTGTTTACAAAAACACATTTGAAAATAATACCACTAAAGAGATTAATATAAATTCTCAATCAAGAGGTGTGTATTTTGTGAAAATCAAATTAAGTGACAATTCAGTTGTAAATAAAAAAATCATTGTTGAATAAATAAGTAAATTAAGTATTCAGTCTATTCGGGATATTTTTATTAAAAAAATAAAAAAATTAATGGAAAAAATTATAATTTTAAGTTTAATAGTTTTCTTATTTGGTGAACTAGTATTCTCCCAAAAACAAAATAATATTTGGCTTAATGATTTTGCAAAGACAAAATCAATTGAATATAAAAAGAAGAAAAAAGAAGCAGATGAATTTGCTGTAAAAAACGGTTTGCCTATCAAACAAATATTACCGGACGGTACAATAATGGAAATTCAAGAAATTCTTAACGGAGTTCCTCAATATTATATAACTGACAATGCCGGTGCATCACAAACATCAAGAGCCAATACTTTATATTCAGGTGGCGGTCTTGGACTAAATGTAACAGGAAATGGTTACAGTAAAGTAGGAGAATGGGACGGCGGTAAAGTAAGAGATACTCATCAGGAATTTGGAGGCAGAATAACACTTGGTGATGGAGCTGCAACTTTAAGCGACCATTCTACTCATGTTGCAGGAACAATTGTTGCTGCCGGTAGTTTTGATGCGAATGCAAAAGGAATGGCTTATCAAGCTAATCTTACAACTTATGAATGGACAAATGATGAAGCTGAAATGGCAGCAGCAGCAGCAGCAGGTATGGAAATATCTAATCATTCTTATGGATACATAAGAGGTTGGTATTATAACGGTTCAAGTTGGATATGGTATGGTGATCAAGGTATAAGCAATGTTGAAGATTATTTATTTGGTTTTTACAATTCATCATCACAAGATATTGACAATATTGCTTATAATGCACCAAATTATTTGATATGTAAATCTGCAGGTAATGACAGAGGTGACGGACCCGGAGCAAATCCTCCAACAGCAGAAATTGACGGAGGTGCCGACGGTTTTGATTGTATAGGAACAAAAGGAGTTGCCAAAAATATTTTAACAGTCGGGGCAGTCAATGAAGTCCAACTTTATACAGGTCCAAATGATGTTGTTATGAGTTCTTTCAGTAGTTGGGGACCGGCAGACGACGGACGTATTAAACCCGATATCTGTGCAAAAGGTGTAGATGTTTATTCAACAAGTTCAGCAGCAGACGATGCTTATGTTTCAAAAAATGGTACATCTATGTCAACTCCTAGTACAACCGGAACACTTGTTTTATTACAACAACATTACCAAAATACGCATACCGGCAGCATATTAAAAGCTGCAACTTTGAAAGCTCTCGTACTTAATACTGCCGATGAAGCAGGACCGAATATCGGACCTGATTACATGTTCGGTTGGGGCTTATTAAATGCAAAACGTGCTGCAGAGTTGATAAGCCAAGATGCTGACGGAGTAAATGTTATAGATGAACAAACACTTTCAGACGGAGCCACATATACACGTGATATTACAGTAGGATGTAAACCTGTAAAAATAACTATAGTTTGGACAGATCCGGCCGGAACACCAACATCAGCTCAACTCAACCCGACAACATTAATGCTTGTTAATGATTTGGATTTGAGGCTTACCGGACCAACCGGTACACATTATCCATGGAAATTAGACAGAAACAATCCTTCTGATGCTGCTACTAATTCAGGAGAGAACAATGTTGATAATGTTGAAACAGTTTATATTGAAAATCCGACTCCCGGAACCTATACAATTATAATTGATCATGACGGAACCTTGGCAAGTTCACAAGATTTTTCAATAATTATTCAAGGATTAGATGAGTTTACAGCAATACCGGCTGCTTGTTCTAATCTAATAAGTCCGACTGACGGAGCAACAAATTTACCTATTTCAACAAGTATAATATGGAGTGAGGTTGCAGATGCAACTTCTTACGATGTGTATTTCGGAACAGATGCCGCAGCAACAAATATTCTTAACGGAGTTAATCAATGTGGCTCAACTGTTCTTTATGAATGCCTGAGCCCAAGCACAACATACTACTTTAAAATATACCCGCGAAATAATCAAGGGGCAAGAACAAGTTGTTCCACATGGTCTTTTACTACAGGCAGTGCAAGTACATCTGCACTTTTTACAGAAAATTTTGATGCTTTAACAGAACCAAATGTCCCTTCAAATTGGATTCAGGAAACTAGTGATGATTTCAATTGGGAATCTGAATCCGGAACAACTCCATCAGGCAACACAGGACCTGATGATGATGTTACAGGCGGAGGAAAATATATCTACACAGAAGCCAGTGATCCAAACTATCCAAATAAAACAGCTGTAATTTACACTCCTTATCTTGACTTAAGTGCTGTTACCGGAGCTGAGTTAGACTTTTATTACCACATGTACGGAGCAAATATGGGAACACTAAATGTTGATATTTTCGATAACGGGGAATGGCACAGCATACTTTCTAAATCAGGAGAACAACACTCTTCCGGCTCTGATGCATGGACACAGGTTACTACAGATCTGTCAAAATACAGAACTTGTCCTTATCAGCAAATCCGTTTTAAAGGTACAACTGACTGGTGGGATAGTGATATGGCTATTGATGAATTCGGATTAACAGAAGTTGCATGTACTCCGCCAAGTTCGCAAGCAACCGATTTTTCTGCAACACCGGATCAAAACTCAATTGACATTAGTTGGACAAGAGGTACACCAGACGGAGGACATAAAGTACTTATTACAGCTCGTGAAGGAAGTGCCGTAAATCAAGACCCGACTACAGGAACTACATATACAGCAAATGCTGCATTTGGTTCAGGAACACAAATAGGAACCGGTAATTATGTTGTTTATGACGGCAACGGAACTTCTGTTACAATTACTAATTTAAATGCAAGTACTACATATCACTTTGCATTATATGAATATTTTTCACCGAGCTGTTATAATTTAACACAACTTACAGGTAATGCTACAACTACAGCCCCAAGCAGCCCGCCTTCAATTACATCCGTATCACCTGACAATTTCTTTGCTGATAAAGGAAAGCAAATAACAATTGACGGAACTGATCTGGCAGGTGCAACATCTGTTACAATCGATGGTGTAAGCGGAACTATAAATACAAATACGGCAACTGAAATAATCGTAACATTCCCGGCAGGTTTTTATTCTGATAACATTCTAACTGTTACAACAGGTGGAGGTTTGGATACTGAAACATGTACAGTTAATACAAGAAATATTATTCCGGTTGGCGGAGGTACAGATTTTCACACTTCAATACAAAGTGCATTGAACGGACTTTTTGCTTGGTACGGCACAACTTCTTTTGATGCCGGCCAATTAGCCGGAACAAAAACCATTGATGTATATAACGGAACATATACTGATGAAGTTACTCCGAATGTAACCCTCGGAACAACAGCCGCCGAAAATCTGATCATTCAGAATCATACAGGAGAAAATCCTGTAATTGATGCATCAACGAATAACTTCGGAATTTATATCGGTGATTTGGATTATGTTCAAATCACAGGTTTTTCTGTTCATTCTGCTGTTGATGATAACATTTACACAGAAGGTGATAATAATACAATTAATTTGAACAGATGTTATGGAGCAACAACCGGAACGGGAATCGTTCTTAATGTGTCATTAAATTCTGATTTATCAAACAACCTCTTATATAATAATTATAATTACGGGTTGAGACTGATAGGTTCTAATAATACTGTTGTAAAAAATAATACAATAGCTGATAACGGGCATGAGTCTAAAGGTCCGCCATTACCGGGTCCTTATATACCGGCACAATTATATGTTGAATCCGGAACAGGAGTTAATATAAGTAATAATATTTTTTATGCAAAAACGGGTACTAACATTTTTACTTTAATGACTGAATCAGGTATTACCGTAACATCAGACTTTAATACTTATTATAAAAACGGAAATACAAGTTTAGTTTTTTATAATGGAGCTCTTTATGCTGACATAGCAGCTTGGACAGGAAACGGTGCAGGTACAAATGATAAAGAGAGCGATCCTTTATTTGTAACAAACGGAACAGACTTTCATATCTTCTCTGTTTATGATTCTTATCATACCGGTGAGTGGCCACCTACTACTGCTGTTGCAGGAACATGGACGACCGATGCAAGTACATCTCCTGCATTAGATGCCGGTAATCCTTTTGATGCTTTTACTAACGAACCTGTCAGCGGCGGAAGAATTAATCAAGGTGCATACGGTAATACAATTCAAGCATCTAAATCAGGAGGAATAAGATGGGAAGGATCAACAGATTCAGATTGGCAAACAACAACCAACTGGACCCCTGAACAAATCCCTGCTTCAACAGATGATGTTACAATACCTGACGGATGCTCAAATTATCCTGTTATTGATGATGGGACAACAACAGCGGAATGTAATAATATTATCATTGAATCCAATGCAAATATTGAAATTGCAGATAATGGTCAAATGACTGTTTCCGGTAATGTTACCAATAATGCCGGTGCTTCCGGAATTGTTGTAAAATCAAATACTTCCGGTGACGGATCATTGAAAATTAACAATATTGCGATTGATGCAACCGTTGAAAGATATTTATCTCACACAAACGGTGAAGCGGGTCAATGGCACTTTATCGGATCTCCCGTAACAGCAGCTCCTGTAAGTTTATTTAATACCAATAATTTTTACGAATATGACGAAACTCAAGATGACTGGTGGACAGGAGAAACTTATTTCTTTAACGGGACTTCCGGTTGGAATGTCCCTGCAGGAAATCTTAATGTAGGGCAAGCTTACATATATTATTATTATGAACATACCTTAAATTATCAAGGTGCCTTAAATTATAATGATGCCGGATATGAATTAACTGTTAATAATACAGAACATTCAGGAAATGAAGCAAATGGTGACCCATATACCAATTTTGACGGATGGAATTTGATCTCTAATCCCCACCCTTGTGCTTTAGATTGGGAATCTATGGATAAAACAAACGATGTAACATCAACTGTTTACTTTTATGATGACGGAATTGATAATTATGCGTACTACACAGACGGCGGGGCGAGTGTAAACGGAGGTACTCGATATATTTCTTCCGGACAAGGATTTTTTGCAAAATCTAATGATATTGTTGACGGCGGTGTATTGGCAATTCCTAATTCTGCAAAAATCCATAATGATCAAGACTTTCGAAAAACAACAAAATCAATTGAAAATTTTCTGAAATTAAGAATAGATTATGACGGTTATTCCGATGAAACCGTTGTTATGTTTAAAGAGAATGCAACAAATGCTTTCGATGATCAATTTGATGCGTATAAAAGATTTTCTTGGAAAGATGACGTTATTCAAATCTACACATTCAACCCCGGAATTAATACCGATCTTGCTGTTAATGCAGTAAACGGTGAGGATCAAGTTATCATCCCGCTGGCTTATAAAGTTAATACCGGTGATTTGTTTACAATTTATTCTAATGAATTCAATTTCGATGATTATTGTGTATTTTTACACGATATTGAAAAAGATATTTATACAAAATTCTCATTAGGACAAACTTATTCTTTTAATTCAGAGCCCGGTACATTTACTGACAGATTTAAACTTATTTTCGAAAAATCAGCAGTTTCTGTTCCTCAAGCTTTCAATACATCGGTTGTATTATATCCGAATCCGAATACAGGATTATTCTATTTAACAGTCGGAAATAAAGCTTCTGACTTCAATGTTGAAATTACAAATGTTACGGGACAAATTATTTACAAAAACACATTTGAAAACAACCTCACAACAGAGATCAACATGAACTCTCATTCAAGTGGTGTATATTTTTTGAAAATAAAATTCAGTGATAATTCTGAAATAAATAAAAAAATAATATTAAAATAAATTATTCCTAAACCTTTTTTTCATACTCCGAATTAAACAATTCGGAGTTTTTTTTATCACCCTTTTTAATACACTAATCAAACCATTTGGTATCCAAACATTTCCGCCTTTAAATAAACTTTCTGAACACTTTGCTGTTCCTTTGGTTTATAAATCCGAATCATCAGGAAAATTTAATATTACGGCAAGAAATATTGAAAATTTTTATGAGTATGAAGAAATATTCTTATTTGATAAAGATTTGGATATAAAGACAAATTTTATTAAAATGACGGAATATATTTAATTGAAGTAATAAATAATACCGGAAGATATATTGAAAAAGTAATTATAATGCATTAAGAAATGATTAATCATTGAATTGTTTCAATTCCGCAAAACAAAAACGCTCCTTTATCTTTTTTGAATCTTAATGCCATTTCAGCTCCGGCAAAATCCTCATCGGGATCAGATATGGTAATATAAAACTTATATTCCGAATCAAGATCATCAGATTTAATTATGCGCAACTTCGAGAGATCATCCATCCTGTTAATTAAATTCTTATCAAATACAAATTGCAACTCTTCATTAACAAATGATTCAAAAGGAACATAAAAAAAGTTAGTATATATGTTTCGTTTTTCTTCATAATCACTTTCACTAAGCTCAACAGATTGACTGCACAAAAACTCATTATTACCCATATACATAGAAAACTTGACAGAATCAGCACAAAGGTATTTTAATTGTTTTTTATCAACTTTTTTTACGGCTTGTATAAAATTAGTCCATGTTTCTTTTAATCCGGGGACATTTTCTATATCTGTAGAAGTTTGTGAAAAGATTATACCTGATGCAAAAATTGAAATACAGATAAAGATAATTGCTTTTTTCATTTGAAATAAATAATTATTTGAACTTATTTATCTGATTAAAAGTAAGATACAGGCATAAACAGGAGTAGAACATATCAAATATATGTATATTCGTTCATAAGTTGCTTAAAAATTCAAATTACTTATTAACAGTGTTTTAACAATTACCGGGGAAACAGAATGCACCAAGATTATTAAACCGGACAAAACTGACGAAGTTTATGGTAAAAAATACACAATAAAATTTAGTTCTTTTTGCAATTTATTTAACACATCATTGTTATAATATATATAATAAAACACCAAATTCATAGAAACATGTTAAAAAAAACCTATTATCTGTTACTTCTTATCGGAATAATTGTTTCATTATCTTGCCAAAATAATAAACAAAAAGACGAGCATATAACTGTATCACAATCTGACAAAATAAAAATTAACACAATATTAGATTCTATAAAAAATTTCAAACCGCAATCTACTGACAGTCTTACTTTAATTGCAGATTATGCTGAAAACGAAATAAAAAAAATAGTTCCCGAAAAGCTTTTCCCCTTTTACTTAAACAAAATCGGTTTGAATTTTTATAATAAATCAAACTTTAGATTTGCTGAAGAATATTTTAATAAATCATATAAATTATATAAAAACAATAAACAAGAAATTGAAGCTGCCCAACAATTATCAAATATCGGCTTAATGAAAGAAATATACGGCGACTATGATAAAGCAACAGAAATCTACCTTGCTGCATTGAAGATTTTCAAAGATAATAATGATGAAATATCTTGTGAATATATTTACACTAATTTAGGAATTGTTTACGAAAAAATTGATAATAATCAAAAAGCATTGGAATATTATCATCTTGCATATAATACTGAAGGCTCAGCAGATTCGGGAGCTCATTGTTTAAATAATATAGGTGTAGTTTATGAAAAATTAAATAAGCCGGATTCAGCTTTATTTTACTACAAAAAAGCCTTAGAAAAATCTGAAATTATAAAAGATTCAAATTGTATTGCCACAGTAATTGAAAATATCGGAGCAATTTTTTTGCTTAAGAATGAACCGGACAGTGCATTAAGACATTATAATACTGCTTTGCAAATTCATAAATCAAACAAAAATATTGTAGGTGAGTTACAAAGCAATACCCACATTGCCGAACTGTATTTCAAGCAAAAAAAATATAATAAATCAATTATATTATTAAATAAGAGTTTGGAAAAAGCTCAAAAAATTGAATTTAATGAAATATTATCAAATATAACAAAGCTGCTTTCACAAAACTATGAAGCAAAAAAAGATTATAAAAATTCAAACAAATATCTTAAAGAATATTATAAAACAACAAACTGCATAATAAAAGACAATAACGAACAAAAAATTAATCATTTAGAAATTAGATATAAGGTTAAAGAAAAAGATAACGAAATAAAAATACTGAAACTCAGAACATCAATCCAAAAAAAACATATAACAGTTCAATTTTTATTTTTAGCCCTTTTTTCAATTTTTTTAATATTCATACTGTTAATATTTTTTCAATACAGAAAAAACAAAACACGCCAAACAGTACAAATGCAAAATGATATTCATGAATACCTCAGCCGGATAGATGAAATAAAAAAGAATAATTATAAAAACAAGATAGACACAAGAGAAATATTAAAAAAAGAATTAGCAAAATATGAACTCACCGAACGAGAAACAGAAGTACTGTTTTTAATTGGAGAAGGAAATAGAAATGACGAAATAGCAGAAAAAATGTTCGTCTCAATAAATACTGTTTAAACTCATTCCAGAAATATTTTTTATAAATTAGATGTAAGAAACAGAATTGAAGCTATCCGAAAAACTAAAATCATCTGATACTATGCCGGTACTAAAAGTTATAAACAAATCCCGAAAAAACCGGAGCCTGCCCCGAAGTATTTCTGCGATTTTAAAGCAAAATACGTTATAAGTTATTCAATATCTGCGACTTTTAACCTGTAACTCG
>JAUVIG010000177.1 GCA_030592825.1 Chlorobiota bacterium
ATAATACCTGCATCTTTTAAAAAAAATTCTTTTTTATCCATAATTTTACTTTTTAAATGTTTTAATTTTTAATGATTCATGTAATGTTAAGATATTTTTCTAAACTTTAAATGTTAAAAAACATTAAAATTCTAAAAAAAGTAGTAATTTTGCTTTGATGAATATTAGAAACATACCGATTTTATCAATTATTATCTTTTTAGTTTCAGTACACACATCTTGTGTCAAACCGGAAAAGATACCGCCTGTCTTGCCGCCTGTGGAAAGTATATTGCTTGATTTGTCATTTTTTAAAGAAGCAACAGGTGAAGAATCAACATATTATAATGATGCTGTAGAAGAAATAGTATTCTGGCAAATATTAATTAATGATTCTTTTTCTTTTCAAAAAGATCTTTTAGAAACTGTTCTTGATAACGAACTTGAATATCAAGCCGAACAAACATGGCTGATTAATGATGAATTGATCCGGAACAATAAATCGTATGATATTCTTCTTTTTTGTATTGATGAAACAGATACTGTAAGGTCAAAATTATATTTTTCGATAGATACCACATATATCAACCTGTTAACTTATGACGGAATCAGTTTTAATGATAATTCTCAGGGAAATTGGATAATTAATAAACCGGATACATTAAATACATATATTAAATTTTTGACTGTTAATTGGAATATTTACTCCGAAGAAAACAAAGAAATAAAATTCACAAACTCCCTTCCGGGAGGAGATAACGGAAATTATATCTTATCTAAAGACTCAACTGACGGTATTTATGATTCCTATATTAATCTTTATAATAAAGCAAATGAGAACCGCACGATTATTCAATGGAACAGCTTAACGAATAAGGGAAGAATCCAAGATTTATTAAAATATTCAAATGAAGATTGGTATTGTTGGGATGAAAATTTTTCAGATACAGAATGTAATTAAATTTGTTTTATGTTATTTTTATTAATACGACCTTTAATTAACCATTAAATCTATAGATTATGAAATCAATTAAAATTATTGCATTGTTTAGTTTACTCTTATCATTAAGCTTTCAATCATGCAAAAAAGACCACGGTGTTGCACCTGATCTTCCTCCTGAATCTGCATTTGTTACCGATTTTTCAGATTTTGATAACAGTAAAAACTTGTTTGATAAAACCTCTGTAAACTGGGGACATTCAGCATTTAATGTTGGTGTGTGGAATCTGATAATTACTATTGGCTTAGCTGTTCCCGTTGCTTCATATGCTGAAGCTGTTCTTAATCATGAAGCTGTCTATCAATCTGATAATACTTGGCTTTGGGAATATTCCTTTACTGCGGGTGTAAATTCTTTTACTGCAAAATTATTCGGGACAATACGAGAAAGTACTGTTGACTGGGAAATGTATATCACACAAACCGGAGTTTATGAAGATTTTAAATGGTACACCGGAACAAGTATGTTAGACGGTACCGGTGTTGATTGGATTTTATATGATAACCCTACAAGCCAAACAAAATTACTGTCAATAGAATGGAACAGAAGTTCGAGCAGCACAGGAAATATTAAATATTTGAACATTGAGCCCGGAGGTGCTGAAAACGGCGGTTATATAAAATATGGTAATGACAGCGATACAGATTTAAATGCATATTATTTGATATATAACAAAGGTGAAGACAATTTAATTGAAATTGAATGGAGCCAAACAAATAAAAACGGAAGAGTTAAAGACGAGAATAAATTTGGCGATACTGAATGGCATTGTTGGGGTGAAAACTTGCAAGACATTGATTGTAAATAACTTCGCACCTGTTGTATTAAAGGCTGTCTGATCAGACAGCCTTTTTTTATAAGAAACTCTTCATAACTATATTAATTGTCTTGAATGAAGATTTTATCTTAAATTTACAATCATTAAACTTAGGAGCCCCGATTACAAATTTATTTCCGGAAACACCATAAGGCTCAACCGGGAACCCTATTGAAGACCTTTCAATTTCTCCGTTATTGTTTTCATCATGAAATAAAATTACAGCATAGGTTCCGTACGGAATATTAGTAAATGTAACATCTGCTTTCTTATTGTTTATTACAACAATCTTTTTTCTAAATGCAAGTTCAAGTTTTTTTAAAAATGCTTCGCTTTTACTTTCATCAAATAATGCAACTTTAATATTACCGTCATTATTTTTAATATCAGATATAGTAATTTTCAAACTGCCCGTTTGAGCAAAAACCGATATACTAAATAAAATAAACAGGTTTAAGTATATAATTTTTTTCATTCCTCAGCTTTACAAACAATTAAAACGTATTAATTACTTTTCTTATTTTAGTCAACCTGACTAAAAGTTCTTCTAAATGAGTAAGTCTTAACATATTTGCACCATCAGATTTTGCAATTGAAGGATTAGGATGAGTTTCCAAAAAAATTCCGTCAGCACCTACTGCGACAGCTGCACGACCTATAGTTTCTATTAAATCAGGACTTCCGCCGGTTACTCCTGAAGCTTGATTTGGTTGTTGCAACGAATGAGTTATATCAACAATAACAGGAAGACCGATTTTTTGCATAATCGGTACCGAGCGAAAATCAACAATCAAATCACCATAACCAAACATTGTTCCGCGATCGGTCAGCATTACATTTTTATTTCCGGATTCAAATACCTTTTGAACAGCAAATTGCATAGCCTCCGGATTCATAAATTGTCCTTTTTTTATATTAACTGCTTTTCCGGTTTTTGCAGCTGCAATTAATAAGTCAGTTTGTCTTGATAAAAATGCAGGAATTTGTAATACATCAACATATTCGGCAGCCGTATATGCATCTTCCTCTGTGTGGATATCTGTTACAACAGGAATTTTAAACTCTTTTCTGACTTTTCTTAAAATTTCAAGTGCTTTTTTATCTCCTATTCCCGTAAAAGAATCTAATCTTGATCGGTTTGCCTTTTTAAAAGATGCTTTAAATATAAACGGAATTTCAAGTTGTTCAGTAACTTTTATTAAATGTTCGGCAATTTCAAAAACATTTTCTTCACTTTCAACAACACACGGGCCTGCCAGCAAAAAAAAATTATTTTTGTTTATGTTTTTGATGTTTGGTATTTTATTTATCATAAAGCTGTTAATTTTTATTTATACTTATCTTTCCAACGTTTTCTGATGAGTTCTTTTGACATGTTTTCGTGAGAATTATCTTGAGGATAATATAATTTTGTATTTGCAATATCTTCAGGAAGAAACTCTTGTTCAGCAAAATTATCTTTATATGAATGAGCATACTTATAATCTTTACCGTATCCGAGTTCTTTCATAAGTTTTGTGGGGGAATTTCTTAAATGCAAAGGTACCGGTAAATTTCCGGTTTTTCTGACTAATTCTTGCGCCTTATTAATTGCTTCATATGCTGAATTACTCTTTGGTGAATTGGCTAAATAAATCGTTGCTTCAGCCAGTATAATCCTTGATTCCGGATAACCGATAACATTTACGGCAGAAAAACAATTGTTTGATATTAATAATGCATTCGGATTTGCTAATCCAATATCTTCGGCTGCCAAGATTAATAATCTTCGAGTAATGAATTTCAGATCTTCACCTCCTTCTATCATTCGGGCCAACCAATAAACGGCAGCATTAGGATCGCTTCCTCTTACAGATTTAATAAAAGCAGAAATGATATCATAATGCATTTCACCGTTTTTATCATATACGGCAATTTCTCTTTGCAAAACATTGGTTACAACTTCATCATTAATTACAATTGCTTGCCCTTCGCGGAAAGAATTAACTGTCAGCTCAATTATATTATACAACTTACGCGCATCACCACCCGAATGAAGAAATAATGCATGCTTTTCTTCAACCTTAATATCTTTCTTTTTAAGATCAATATCATTTGTAAGTGCATTATTTAAAAGTTCTTCAAGATTATCTTTACTTAATGATTGCAGAACATAAACTTGACATCTTGAAAGCAAAGGAGAAATAACTTCAAATGAGGGGTTTTCTGTGGTTGCTCCTATCAATGTTATAACACCTTCTTCAACAGCACCCAACAATGAATCTTGTTGTGATTTACTGAAACGATGTATCTCATCAATAAACAGAATAGGATTGGGTACAGAAAAGAAACTTTGGCTTTTTGCTTTACTAATTACATTACGAACATCTTTAACCCCGGAACTGGTCGCGCTTAAAGTATAAAACGGTCTTTCCAATGTGTTTGCAATGATTTTTGCCAATGTTGTTTTTCCTACACCGGGCGGACCCCACATTATAAACGACGGTAAATTTCCGGATTCAATAATTTTACGCAATACAGCATTATCTCCGACAAGATGCTCTTGTCCGATGTAACCGTCTAAAGTTTTCGGTCTTAATCGTTCTGCAAGTGGTAAATTCAAAATGACATTAAATAATTACTGAAATTAAAAGCAAAGTTAGAAATTTTTTCATCTGAATTCCAAAAAAAGAGAAGACAATATTGCCTTCTCTTTTTATATATATATTGAATTACAATTTGGGTTTAATTCTTCATTCCGTCAGTTACTTCAATTTGATTTCCGTTTTTATCAAATACAACAATAAATGCATCATGAACTGTTGATCTCAATAATCGATCTCTCAGAGCAGCGGCATCATTATAATTAGTAAAATTTCCTACTCTGTATTTGTAATAATAATCAATATAAACTCTTTTAATTTCATTTGTATTATTATATTTTGCAGCTAATGTATATTTTCCGAGAGTATTCTTTGACGCAGCAATTTGAACCATAAAAATATAATCGGAAACAACTGAAGTTCTGTTTTTTTCTTCTTCTGCTTTTAACTGCCTAATCATTTGTCTTGCTTTATTCACATATTTACCTGAAGGAAAATTATCGATATAATCTTGATATGAAGCAATTGTATTGATGTCTTGTGCATTTTGCCAAGCTCTGTCATCTCTTTCTTTTTCTTCTTTTTTTCTTCCTTGTGCCAACACTAAATCTAATGCTTCTTTTTGTTTGTCATATGCGCTTTTTTTCTTGCTGTTAGATTTACTTATTGCGCTTTTTAAACTTGAAGACGGCAATTTTTTAAAGCTTTTTTATCATTTGTCATTTTATTATATCTTGACATGTCTTTATCAGCTTCGGCTATCAGATTAACTGCATCATCATTCAAGGCATTTGCTTCACTTTCATCTCCTGCATCATAAAAATTTGCAGCAACAATTATTTCAGAATAAACAGTAATTGCAGTTTCATAGCCTTTTAAAAAATCTCTTTCAGCCTGAATTCTGAATTTTTTAGCTTCCCAAGTTTTTTTATCAAATTTGCTTGCTTTTGCTTTTTTCTTCTTTTTCTTCTTTTTCTTATCAGGCTTCTTATATTTATCTTCTATAGTTTTTGCTTGATTAATTTTTTTGTTTCCCATTTCGATATACTTCTCTGCCTTATCCATGATTTTCTTTTGAGAATCATCGAATAAACTTTCTGCCGATGAATAGGTTACAGTTTGTCCGAATACTACTCCGGAAAAGAGAATGATAAAAAGTCCTGATATTAAAAATTTAGTGATTTTCATAATTTTTGATTTTATTCGGTAAATACAATATTCTATTTACAATTATTTTGCCGGAATTATTAATAATGTCTTAATGTTTTGTCTTTTTTTAATGCCGAATTAACAAAAGTTGTTACAAATTTAACATTTATATATTTAATAACTAACTTTATCTGCTTTAGTTTTATTGTTTTAAGTTATTTCTTTTTAACCCTGTCGGGGTTTTTCTTAATAAAATCTTTCCAGCTCTTATAAGAACCTCCTGTTAAAACTTTGGATTGATAATGATGACAAACGGCAACGGCAAGACCATCGGTTGCATCTAATTTCTTGGGAATTTCATCAAATTTCAAAATATTTTTCAAAAATACCGCAACTTGTTCTTTTGATGCATTTCCGTTTCCCGTTATTGCCATTTTAATTTTTCGCGGAGAATATTCAAACACCTCAACCTCCCTTGACAAGGCAGCTGCTATTGATACACCTTGTGCCCTGCCCAACTTTAACATTGACTGTACATTTTTTCCGAAAAAAGGAGCTTCGATTGCAAGTTCTGACACTTTATATTCATCAATTAATTGAACAGTTCTGTGAAAAATCATTTTCAACTTTTCATAAGGATCTGAAATCTTTGATAAATCAAGATATCCGAAATTTTCAATTTCAGGTGTTTTATTTACAATATTTATAACACCGTATCCGGTAAATATTGTACCGGGGTCTATTCCGAGTATGGTTTTTGTTTCTGACAATATTGTGAATTTAGTTTTTTGCTTTAATTTGGTTTTCAATTTCTTGCAGGTCTAAAATCATATCCAACGAATAAAAAGTTACATTGTATTCTTTGCCGTCTGATGCAGTTGTCAAGTAATCCTTGACAACTGATTTTTCACTTAATTCGTTATCTTTTAATATATTAATTACATGCAGACTAATGTTTTGCTTAGAGGTGTCAAAAAGTTCTGCAAGTTGGTTTTGGTTCATCCAAATATTGCCGTCTTTTGCATAAAGTGATACTTTTGCTTTTCCGTCTGCGGTATTATAAATGATGATATTTTGTTTGTTGCTCATTTTGTTAATGTTTCGGCATTTTAATTTGTCACGATATATTATTCTGTTTTTGCCTCAATTTCTTTTCTTTTTGAATATTGAAATTTATTATTTCATTGGCAAAATGTCATCTGTTTGCTTTGTCGCATTTTTAGGAATTTGTATCGTTTTGCTGACGTCAGCAAAATGATCGAAAATTTTTTGTTCAGCATTTTTGCAAGTTATTTTCGCTTTTTCTATAACAAGCGAAAAATTACGCCATTGTGCATACCCGAGCATTTTTTGTAAATCCCTTGCAAACCAAAATTCAACACCTTATGTAGTTTTGTGCAGAGGTTTCAAAATCATTTGTTAATGTTTTTATTATTTTTAAATCCATAATTATCTGTATTTTAATTTGTTAATGTTTTACTGACATCAGTAAAACATTAAGGTTTTTATATTTAGCCTTTTATAAATAATTTGCTTTCAATATCCCTTATTACCTCATTACTTACTTGCCAAGTTTTTATCGTTATTTTCTTGCTGTTTTATTTTCATTTTTTGTTTTAGATTTAACAAAACAATATTCAAACCGTAAATATCCTTATTTTCTTTTAATTTGTTGAATAAATATTCCGAAAATAATAAAAATCAAACCGATAAAGGTTGTGTAATATATGTTTTCTCCGAGAAAAATATGAATAAAAAACAATGCCAAGAAAGGAGAAAGAAATACAAGATTACTTATTCTGTCATTTCGGTCGGTTATTTGCAAAGCTTTTAACCACAGGAAGAATGTAATCCCCATTTCAAACAAGCCTACATAAGTAACTGCAAGAATTCCTTTAAGTTCAGGAATTTTAAATTCAGAAAAGAAAA
>JAUVIG010000119.1 GCA_030592825.1 Chlorobiota bacterium
AAACCTTTTTCAATAACCAAGTCATGTCTGTTAATTACTTTTGAAATGTTATTTTTATATTTGCTGTCAGTTTCAAAATATACCCAAGTAATCCCACTCCTATTATATGTTGTAAAATTTTGGCTTTTTAATTTACCTTTTGAATTAATTGATAATAAAATAAGAAGTAATAAGAAATATTTACAGCTATTATTCATAATCTTATTGTTAATAATAAAATAGGATATTGTTAAAATTTAAATAAATTGCAAAATAATCAAGATTTTCGTTATAAAGAAAATTATTTTGGATAAAATAAACAATTGATTATTTTTGCAAACCCATTTCAGCCTGAGTGGCGGAATTGGTAGACGCGTTGGTCTCAAACACCAATGACAGCAATGTCGTACCGGTTCGATCCCGGTCTCAGGTACAAGCGCACTTAAACAATTTGTTTTTGTGCGTTTTTTAATTCTTCCGGCTTACAGCACACAATTATCCTGACAATGTCGACTTTTTTTCGGAAACTTCCGAAAAAAACTTATACATATTCTTCATCAAATTGCAAATATTTATAAATATTACTTTCTTCCGGAAGTACATATTTATTATAATATTCAAAATATTCTTCGGAAGTGGGAATGCGATTTAAAACAGAGACAATTGCTGCCATTTCAGCCGAACCGAGATATACCAGTGTATCTTTCCCCATACGATTATCAAAGTTACGAGTTGATGTGGAGAAAACGGTTACTCCGTCAGGCATTCTTAATTGATTACCCATACACATTGAGCAACCCGGAATTTCAATTCTTGCACCCATTTTACTGAACTTGGTATATTCTCCTTCTGATTTTAATTTATCTTGATCCATTTTTGTCGGCGGAACAATGTAAGTCCTTACATTCGGATTACGTTCAAAACCTTCCCAAATTTTAGATGCTGCTCTGAAATGCCCGATGTTAGTCATACATGAACCTATAAAAACATCATTAACTATCGTATTTTGAACTTCCGAAATATATTTAACATCATCCGGATCATTCGGACAACAAACAATTGGCTCTTTAATTTCTGATAAATCAATTTCAATAACAGCAGCATATTCTGCGTTCTCATCTCTTGTCATCAATTTCGGATTTTTTAACCAATCTTTCCCGGCATCAATCCGCTTTTGAATAGTCGGTGCATATCCGTATCCGTCTTTTATCATTTTCTCAAGAAGTGCAACATTCGATCTTAAATATGTTGCAACAGATTTTTCTGATAATTTATAAGTTGCAGCAGCAGCACTTCTTTCGGCAGCAGCATCAGTCAATTCAAATGCTTGTTCGGCAGAAATATCAGGCATACCTTCCATTTCTAATATCCTTCCGTTAAAAACGTTCTTTTTATTTTCTTTTTCTACGGTCATTAAACCTTTATTAATTGCCCATAAAGGAATAGCATTCACTACGTCTCTTAATGTAATACCCGGTTTTGCTTTGCCTTTGAATTTAACGAGAACAGATTCAGGCATATCAAGCGGCATAGAACCTAATGCACCTGCAAATGCAACTAATCCGGAACCTGCAGGAAATGATATTCCGAGAGGAAATCTGGTGTGAGAATCACCGCCTGTTCCTACTGTATCGGGAAGCAGCATTCTGTTCAACCATGAGTGGATAACTCCGTCACCCGGATATAAAGATACTCCTTCACGTTCCGTTATAAATTTCGGTAATGCTTGGTGCATTTTTTTATCACTTTCTTTAGGATAAGCAGCTGTATGACAGAATGATTGCATAAATAAATCGGTTTGGAATTTTAAACATGCCAATTCGGTAATTTCATCTGCTGTCATCGGTCCTGTTGTATCTTGCGAACCTACAGTTGTCATTTTCGGTTCAACTGCCATTCCGGGTAAAACCCCTTTCATACCGCAAGCTTTACCAACCATTTTTTGAGCAAGAGTGAATTGTTGATTTGCTTTCGGAACAGGATTATTTGGTTTCTTAAAAACATCTGTTTCTCCCTGTCCGAGAAATTTTCTTGCATCATTAGTTAGCTTTCTTCCTATAATTAACGGAATACGACCGCCTGCTCTGAATTCGTCTGCAAGTGTATTCGGTTTTAATTCAAAAGTCGATAATACATCACCCGATTCGGATGTTATTTCACTTTTAACAGTATTGATGTTAATAATATCTCCGTGGTTTAATTTTGCAACATCTGCAATTATCGGTAAACCGCCCGAATCTTCAACTGTATTGAAAAATATCGGAGCTATTACGCTGCCTATTACTACGGCATCTCTTTTTTTATTCGGAATAAAAGGAATATCTTCTCCCATATGCCACAATACACTGTTAGTTGCCGATTTTCTGGAAGAACCGGTTCCCACAACATCACCTGCATATGCAACTTTATAGCCTTCTGCTTTCCATTCGGCTATTTCTTTTAAACCTTCAGGATTTTTTGCTTTAAGCATTGAAAGTGAATGCAAAGGAATATCCGAGCGACTCCAAGCATCACTTGCCGGAGAAAGATCATCAGTATTGGTTTCGCCTTCAACCATAAATACTTTTACTTTTATATTTTCAGGTACTGCATATTTTGAAGTAAACCACTCGGCATTTGCCCATGATTCTACAACTTTTTTTGCATGTTCATTAGTTTTTGCTAATTCGGCAACAGTGCTGAATGCCTCGTAAACAAATATGGTTTGCGATAACGATTTTACGGCTTCTTCTGCCAATTCATTATTGTTTAATGTATCAATTAAGGGTGTCACATTATATCCGCCTAACATAGTTCCCAGAATTTCAACAGCTTTTTTGCCAGAAATTAAAGGTGTTTTTTTTTCTTTTTTAATTATTTTATGAAGAAATTCTGCTTTTACTTTTGCAGCAGGATCAACACCCGGAGAAATTCGTTCCGTAAATAAATTTATTAAAAAATCTTCCTTCCCTACAGGCGGATTTCCAAGTAATAAACATAATTCTTCTGCTTGTTCTGAATTTAGAGAAAGAGCAGGTATCCCCATTGCATTTCTTTCGGCTTTGTGCTTTAAATATTTTTCTGTCATTATATATAGATTATTGTATTTCTTATTTTATGCAAAAGTATGAAAAATTTGTTTATTAAGTCGGCATATTTTTTTTGTATATTTGAGGGTTTAAAATAATTATTTTATTATGAAAAAGGTTTCAATTTTTATCATTATAATATTTACTTTTCAGATAAATTTAATTTCTCAAAATACTACCTCCGGTAAACGTCCTAAAGTTGCAGTTGTGTTAAGTGGGGGAGGTGCTAAAGGAATGGCTCATGTAGGTTTTTTAAGAGTTATGGAGCAAGCAGGAATTCATCCTGATTTAATTGTTGGAACATCAATGGGAAGTATTGTTGGCGGTTTATATTCAATCGGATTTAGTATTGACAGCATTGAAGAGATGATACGAGTTCAAGATTGGAGTTTAGTATTGAGTAATCAGATAGATTTACGTCAAATTAGTGTTGAAGAGAAAGAAGAGTACGGAGAGTATATTATGGAATTTCCTATAAAAGGTTGGATTCCGCAATTACCTTCAGGAGCAATAAAAGGCCATGAACTGGAATTGTTGTTTGACAGACTTACATGGACTGCAGCCAAGGATTCAAGTTTTGATGATTTTCCTATACAATTCAGGTGTGTTGCTGTTGATATCTTAACAGGAGAACAATATATTTTTGATAAAGGCAGTCTTACAACAGCAATGAGGTCTTCTATGTCAATTCCAACAATTATGGAGCCTGTAAAACATAATGGTAAATTGTTGGTTGACGGTGGTTTGGTAAATAATTTCCCTGTGGATGTTGCTCAAGATTTGGGTGCTGATATTATAATCGGAGTTTATGTCGGCGGTCAACTTTTACCTGAAGAGGATTTGAACTCAGTGATAAAACTATTAAAGCAATCTTCACTTTTAGCATCAATAATTGATGCGAAGAAGAAAGTTAAGTTTTTAGATGTTTATATTGAGCCGCCGTTACACGATTTATCTGTTGCAGATTTCCAAAAGTCTGATACTTTTGTTATGAGAGGTTACAAAGAATCAATGAAGCATTACGATGAATTGCTTGCAATATCAAAACGATTGAAGAAATATACTCCAAAAAAAATAAAAAAACAAGATTTAATTGATTCGCTTCAAATTTTTGAATTCGAAACTAATAAAATTAATAATAAGAATTCAGAAAAGATGGTTAATAATATGTTAGGTGATGATTTGGGTGGTTATATTACACCTGAAAATTTGCACGAAAATATTAATCGTTTATACGGGACAAGACTTTTTGATAAAATTGGTTACACGTTATTTCCGATAAATCCCTATCGTTATAAAATTAATTATTTTTTTGCCGAAAGTCCGACTAAAACTTTGAATTTTGCATTAAACTATTCAACAGATAATAAAGTAGGTCTTATTTTTCAATTAGTATTAAGAAATATGTTCTTAAGCGGCAGTAAACTTGAAGCAAAGTTCAGATTATCAGAATTTCCTTCCGTACGTGTACGTTATTTGAAGTATCTCGGAAAGGAAAATAAATCTTCTTTGGCTTTTGCTTACCGTTTCTATAATTCTGACCTGAAATTTTATGATAATCAAACTGCAATTATTGAATCTCAATATAACAGGTCTTTTAACAGCTTTGATTTTGAATACAATTATTCGTTAAAATTAAATTCCTTAATTAAAGGAATTCTGTCTTATCAAAATTTTGATTATAATATAGTTACAGGTTATGAATATGGTGATTTTGTTAAGTATAAGCTAAATACAAAAATTGCCGGATTAGTATATCATTATAATAGTTTTGATAAAAAATATTTTCCAAAGAAAGGGATGGAGTTTAAATTGGCAGGTTTATTCAATTTTGAACCAAAAAAGAAATTATATTACCATGAAACAGATACAGTTTTTCAGGGTGAAGAAAATCCTGTAACAGAACTTGATTCAAATTATTTACAATTAAAACTAATATGGCGTAAATACAATACTGTATACAAAAAATTAACAATCATTAATTCTGCTGATATGTTTGCTGTATTAAATAAGTCAGATTATCAACTTAATTCATTCCTTGTAGGAGGAGTGTTAAATCAAAAAAGTTTTTATAATTTGCCTTTTTACGGGATGCCGACAAATTACGGTTTTGCCAATAATGGATTGATATACAGACTTGGAGTCCGCTACGAGTTTATTCCTGATTTGTATTTTGGGATTATTGCCAACGGAATGTTTGAAACCAATACCTTGGATTATTTATTTGCAGATATTTCAGACTATAATAATTATTATTTTGGAGGAGGATTATCAATTTCATACGATTCTCCTATCGGGCCAATGATGATTGTAATGTCGAAAAATACTTCAATTAACAAATTTTGGACATACTTTAGTATTGGTTATAGTTTTTAACGAGTAAATAAAATAAATCACTATTTTTGCACACCTTAAACAAAAAAAAATATTGAAATGGCTTTAAAGTGTGGTATCGTAGGACTTACTAATATTGGCAAAACAACGATTTTTAATTGCTTTTCGGAAACTAAAGCCGAAGTTACTAATTTCAGTTTCAGTACGGATAAATCAAATCTTGGGACAGTAAAAGTTCCTGATAATCGTTTATATGAATTAGAAAAGTTGCAACCAACGGAAAAGATTATACCAACTGTTGTGGATATAGTTGATATTCCCGGTATTGCAAAAGGTGCAAGTGAAGGAGAGGGTATAGGTAATAAGTTTCTCGGAGATTTAAGAAACACTGATGCTTTAATTCATGTATTAAGATGCTTTGATGACGAAAATTTGTTGCATGTTGAAGGTTCTGTTGATCCGGTGCGAGATATGGAACTTATTAATTTTGAATTGCAGGTGAAAGATTTAGAATCAATTGAAAAAAAAATTACAAGACTTGAAAAAATTGCCAAATCAAATGATAAAGATGCGATTAAAGGATTGGAAGTTTTAAAAGTTTACAAGGAACATTTGGAAAATTTGGAACCGGCACATTCCGCAGCAGTTAAAGAAGAAGATAAAAAATATGTAAAGGATCTTAATTTATTAACAATAAAACCGGTTATGTATGTGTGTAATGTTGATGAGGCTTCTGCTGTTGACGGAAACAAATATACCGAAGAAGTAACAGAAGCTTTAAAAGAAGAAGATGCAAAAATATTAATTATCGCAGCTGCTTTGGAAGCAGATATTGCAGATTTGGAAACTCAAGAAGAAAGACATGAATTTTTGGAAGACGCCGGATTAGTTGAACCCGGTGTTGACAAGTTGATTCGTGCTGCTTATAATCTCTTAAATCTGCAAACTTTTTTTACAGTAGGTCCGAAAGAAATTCATGCATGGACATTAAAAACCGGGATGAGTGCACCTGAAGCTGCCGGAATAATTCACAGTGACTTGCAAAAAGGATTTATCAGAGCAGAAGTTATGCATTTTGATGATTTTATTGAATTGGGTTCTGAACAAAAATGTAAAGAAGTCGGTAAACTTCATGTTGAAGGGAAAAACTATATTGTTGAAGACGGTGATATACTTAATATTAGATTTAATGTTTAATAAAAATGGTCTGAAAAAATAAGAATTGGCGCTTTTTTTGTATATTTACAATGTTAATATATAAAACCTAATATTATGAAAACAAACGTACAATTCAGCCTTTCGGGCTTGTTAATACTTATTTTAATTATTTTTTCGTCAATCTTATTAACTAATTGTAAAGGAAAAGTTGAGGTTTTCGGAATAATTGACAGTGTAGAAAATTGCTCTCCTCCTTATGTTGTTTATTTTTATCCGGATGCGGAATACAGAACTAAAAAACTTGAAATAACTTGGGATTTCGGTGACGGAACAACTTCTCATGACAAAGAGCCTGTTCATATTTACAATGAACACGGAGTTTATGAAGTAACACTCTCTATAAAGCAAAAAGAAGCTTTCGATTCAAAGTCGATTTCTTTATATCTCACAGAAGATTCAACAGCTGTATATTCTGATTGGGATTATGCTACATTAGCTGATTATTTATGGGCTCCGGCTTATGTTGAGTTTCAAAATTATTCATTACATTCAACGAGATTTCTTTGGGAATTCGGAACCGGGGTTGCAGATACTTCAATTGAAAAAAATCCGACTTTCGTTTATGAGAATGAAGGTACATACACAACTGTTCTTAATGCAATTTGTAATACTGATACATCAAAGTTTTCCAGAAATATGGTTATAAAACCACCACCGAAAAAGATAGATATTTTTGATGTAACATTATGGATGCCGAGTTTTTATATTGGAAGTGATATTGATGTAGATATTTTGTTCAACGGTCATCTTGAGGATCGTGTAGGTGCACCCGTAGTAGCAGATTTTCCGATAACTTTCCAAGTAGATATAACATTATTCCATTTTGACGGTAATTATAATAGTGATGAACTGATTTTTAAGATATTTTCTTCGTATGAGAAGTCTGAAGCAACTTTTGTAATAAGAGCGAGAGATTTACAGTTTGATTATTATCCGACACTTCTTGCGTTTGATGACCTTGAAGGGATTCAATTGGAAGCATTAATCGGATACAGAGATTAATGAATAAATGACAGAATGTTCATTTGACAGAACAGATTTTTTTACTGAAATAATTATTGAACCAATTAAATTATTTTAAATTATGAAAACAGTTTTAAAATATTTCTTTACAGCAATTTTATTATTGAGTATATTTAATACAGCTTCTGCTCAATCAACAGACAGAGAATGGTGGGAATCTTTATCTCCTGCATGGAAAAAAGTAATTCAAAAGCAACATTTTAAAGGAAAAAACATAAATCCTACTGATGAGCAACTGAATGAAATAGGAAAGATGGTATTTCTTGATATTGAGGATAACAAAGAGATTAAAAGTTTAAAACCGGCTGTTGCCTTACAACTTTTAGAGGTAATTAAAGCAAGCAACAGCGGCATTGAAAGCCTTGAAGGTATTGACGGGTTAATCAATCTTAAAGAAATAGATTGTTCTGATAATGACAATATCAACTCAGTTATCCCTTTATCTAATCTGAATAATTTAGAAGAAATCAATTGCGGAAATACAATGGTTAAAAGTCTTGTTCCCCTCAGAAATTTAGAAAAATTATATAAACTTGATGCTCATTATACAACAATAGTTGATCTCAGAATCTTAAAAGATTTAAAAAATTTAAGTGATTTGAATGTTTCTGAAAATGTATCATTATATAGTTTAGACGGGGTAAATTATATGTATGAATTGAGAGTTTTGAATTGCAGCAAAACAAATGTTGATAATCTTTCACCTTTGTCAAAACTAAATTTTCTTAACAGTCTTGATTGTTCCGATACTAAAGTGGAATCTTTAAGGCCTATACAATTATTAAAAACATTGCAAGATATTGATTGTTCAAATACAAAAATAAAAGCAAAAAGTTTGGATTATTTATTAGGACATTCAATATTAACTATGCTGAGGGCAAAAGGAATAGAAATTACTGATGTTGAAGTGAAAGAGTTTGAAAGAATTCTTCAAAAACGCAATCCTGATGCAACGATAATTATTATACCGAAATAATTTTTGTAATTCAATGTATATTCAAAGCCGATAACAATATTGTTTATCGGCTTTGTTTATTCCGGATATCCGCAGGCCTGACTATAAACCCTTAACAGTCATCGGATGACTTGTTATAAAAATGTGTAGCATAATTTAATTAAAGTACTCACTATCAAGAAGTCATCCGATGACTTACGGATTCAAACTTTTTTTCATATTTGATATGAATTTGTCCCGGTAAAAATTCTTTTGTATATTGTAGGCTGACAAATAATTATCGTTATGCAACAATCTGAAACATCATTAAAAGAAGCCCTTGCCGCAGCAGAAAAGCAAAGAGATGAAAAAGTTATTATACTTTGTTTAAAGTCATTGGCCGATTTATATGAAAATCAAACAAATTATAAAGAGGCTTTAATTTTTTATAAAAGACTTCACGAATTTGAGTTGAATGTTGCAAATAAAGAGCTTGAAGTAAAAAAGAAAGATCTGTTAGACAGTGTTAGATATGCATATAGAATTCAAACGGCTGTTGCTCCTCCTGAATATTTAGTTGACAGACTTCTGCCTAAACATTTCATATTATATATGCCGAAAGATGTTGTAAGCGGTGATTTTTATTTTATTTCTGAATTTCATAATAAAGTATTATTTGCTGCAGTTGATTGCACCGGACACGGCGTTCCGGGAGCATTAATGTCTGTTATTGGATTTAACTGTTTAACACAAGCTGTCAGAAAAACAAAAATTGATACACCGGGAAAAGTATTATCTTTTTTAGATGAAAGTGTTAATGAAATATTAAGGGCACTCCTAAAAACTCATTCGCATCAAAATTTCCATAGCTTTTCATAGACAATCCAAATTTATGAAACACTATCGGGATAATGTGATGAAATTTGGTGAAGTATATGAAAAGCTATGGAAACCC
>JAUVIG010000611.1 GCA_030592825.1 Chlorobiota bacterium
AAAACCCGGAGAGTTTATTAAAAAGAATTAAATCAATATATGAAAAAGCTCGTAAATATGATTCTGAGGTTTTTAATGATGATATTAGATTAACTGCTTCTGAATTGCAGACAGTTGTAAGTTACCTGGCTGAGGTAGATTTGAACAATACTGATTTGGACAGCAAAGGACGTGCTTTTGAGACATTTATGGGTGATTTTTTTAGAGGTGATTTCGGTGCATATTTTACTCCGAGAAAAATTGTAGAATTTATTGTAAATAGCCTGCCCTTTTCAAAAGACGATTTAATACTTGACCCTGCATGCGGTAGCGGAGGTTTTTTACTTTATGCTCTTGATAAACTCAGGCGTAAATCCGACAAACTGGTTGATGAAGGCTATTTTGAAAAAGGTAGTGAAGACCATAAAAGTTATTGGCATAATTTTGCAAAAAAGAACTTATACGGAATTGAAATTTCACAAAGCATTTCAAGAACTGCAAAAATGAATATGATTATTCATGATGACGGACATTCAAACATTATTTCGTTTGACGGCTTGGATAGTATTGATACAATGCGAACCAAAAATAAAAATGAAGGTTTTAAGAAAGAACGATTTCAGTATATTATTACGAATCCACCATTTGGCTCTTCTGTTAAATATTCCGAAAAAAAATATGTTGAGAATTACGATTTAGGTATAAAAGAAGTTAACTGGATTGATGCCAAATTAAAAAACATTAACATTCACGACAAAAGAGCCAGAGACAGACAAAGTTCTGAAATCCTTTTTGTTGAACAATGTTTTAATTTTCTTGAAAAAGACGGAATTCTTGCAATGGTTATTCCTGACGGAATTTTAACAAACAGCAGTTCGCAATATGTTAGAGATTGGATTGAGGAAAAATTCAGGATATTGGCTGTTGTTTCTTTGCCTCAAACTGCATTTATGGCTACTGGTGCCGGTGTGAAAAGCTCCGTAATGTTTTTGAAAAAAAATGATTCCGAAACCATTGCTATAAATATGGAACAAAGACTTAAAGTCCAAGATGAGTTATATGATAAACCGGATTACGGGGGAACTTTTGAAAGTCTTGAACAAGAAAAAAAAGATACAATAAGAAAAGGTGACAGTATTATACAACAAATTAATGAAGATTTCATAAAACATATTGATGCTTTGAAAAATCAAGATTCTCTAACAGGAGAAATACAGAAAGAGCTTGAAAAAGAGAATAAAGCAAATATTAAAAAATATGAAAAAACTGATGAATATAAAGATTGGAAACAACAGATTAACAGTGAACACAACGAAAAAATAAATACTCTGAAAGAAAAACTGCAAGATGAGTACCTTGAAATCATAAAAGAAAAAATATCTGTCTATCCTATTTTTATGGCTATTGCCGAAGATATCGGATACGATGCAGCAGGAAGAGAAACCGAAACAAATGAATTAATTGAAATTGGGAAGCAGCTTACTGATTTCATTGAAAGAGTAAATGCCGGAGAGCACTTTTTTTCGTGATTACCCCGACTTTGACAAAAACAGAATATTTTTGATAAGCCGGGGTATCTTGGAAAGCAGGTTAGACCCGTTCTATTATAAACCTGAAATTATTGAACTTGAATCGAAAGTTAAGAAAATATCACAACTAAAACTGAGAGATTTTATTTTGAGTATTGCGGGAGGTGCAACTCCAAGCAAAAAAGAAACAGAAAAATATTATTCTGATAAAGAAAATGGCATTCCGTTTATCCGGGTTCAAAATCTTACTGTAAGCAGTAAGTTAAAACTTGATAACTGTGTGTATATCAATAGATTTACACACAATGGTATGTTAAAAAGAAGTCAAGTTTTTGAGAATGACTTATTGGTAAAAATTACAGGAGTAGGTAGAATGTGCGTTTCTTCTGTTGCCCCAAAAGATTTTGAAGGTAACATAAATCAACACCTTGTTGTAATAAAAACAAAAGATAAATTTACAAGTGATATTTTAGCGGCATATCTAAATTCTGATATTGGTGAAAAATTAGCTTCAAGGCGAGCGACAGGAGGAACCAGACCTGCCGTTGATTACAAGGCATTACGCTCAATTCCTATTATTTTCAAATCTGAAATACTTGAAATAATTAAGAATGCTTACAAACAAAAAAAAGAAAAACTAAAACAAGCAAAGGATTTATTAAACAGAATAGATAAGTATTTATTGAACGAACTAGGTGTTACTTTACCTGAAAAGGACAACTCTTTACAAAATAGAATTTTTTTAACTTCGGTAAGCAACGTAAGTGGCGGTAGGCTTGACCCTGATTATTCACAATTATATTATCTAAATTGTATC
>JAUVIG010000151.1 GCA_030592825.1 Chlorobiota bacterium
GGTTTTCTGCAAGTAATAATTGAATTATTATAATTCATTTGTTTAACTTTTTCAGCTAATGTGATATAATGCTTATACCCTTGAGAATAATCCTTTTTGCTTAATTTATGCATTTCATTAATATTCGGAATATAAAGAATGGATGAGAATATTATTATGTAAGATATAATATTTAAGATTTTCTTTTTGTTGGGTTTTATTATCAAAATTATTATTTTATAAATTCCGTAATAAAAACAAAAAGCAATAAAAGGTGCCAGTGTCCATACATATCTGGAAGCATTGCCGGTATGCCAAAGCATAAAAACAGCTATGTTTCCGAGAAAATATAAAATTAGCAAATAACGAATTTTTTTTACTTGCCAAGCACCGAAAAATACTATGATAATTACAAGTATTCCTAACATTATTAGCAAAGTTTCTGATATTGCATTTAATCGGATAAATGGAAAAAGTACTTCAAAAAATCCAAGAATAACAGTATCATGAAGGTTAACATACAGTTTTTCAATAAATTCACTAAACGAATTAATTTGTTCATTTTCAGCTTTCCATGGGCTGTAAACCATAATTGTTCCCAAGTACCTGCCTTTAATTCCGTAAACTGTATTTCTAATTAGCCACGGCAGATACAATATAAAAATGCCCGCTAAGAATCCAACAGCAGTTTTTATTTTTTTATTTAGAAGAAAGAATATTGTTATAGCTCCAATCAGTACAATTCCCAGGCTTTTTAAATAATATACAACTACTGTTGCTGTAATAATTAAATAAAAATATTTTGATTTCCAATACTTATTATCATCTTTCATGATTGAAATCCAATAAATAACTAATACAGAAAAAAACAAATAAGGGATTTCTGCCATAATAATAAATGAAAACATTAAAAGTCCCCAATTTAATAAAAGAATTAAGCTGATTGAAAAAGCAAAAAGAGTATTTTTAGTCAATTTAAGTATTAAGAAGTAGAATAATAATATGCTGCTGATTAAAAATAATCCGTTAATAATTTTAAATGCAATAATATTTTTTCCGAAAAACAACATAACTAATGCCAATAAGCTTGAATAACCGGGAGGGAACCAGTTAGTTGGTTTATGTTTGGGAGTGTATGGAGAGGCGTAACCATTCCCTTCTAAAATTGAAGAAGCATAATTAATATAATTATAATTATCTCCGCTTTTATCCGGTTTTTTATCAAAAACGTAATTATATGAAGAAGCGAATACAATAATTAAAATTAAGGGATAAATTATATTTCGATTGTTTTTTAAAAATGTTTTAATAAATAATTTTCGTTTTAATTCAGTCCCTGACATTTTTTACTGTTTATATTTTAAATTAAATATAGAAAATTATATTGTTTTGAGTAATTAGATTTGCCCTTTTACTTTATTTCAGTATCTTTCTCAAACGCCTCAACAATAGGAGAAACCAAAGGATGTCTTACAATATCCTGTTTGTTGAAATAAATAAATTTAATACCTTTTATGTTATTTAATATATCATTAACTTTCAATAAACCTGATTTTACATTTTTTGGAAGATCAATTTGAGTCATATCACCTGTAATAATGAATTTTGAGCTTTCACCCATTCGAGTAAGGAACATTTTAAGTTGTGAAATTGTAGTGTTTTGGGCTTCATCAAGTATTACTACGGCATCATTAAGAGTTCTTCCTCTCATATATGCTAAAGGTGCAATTTGAATAATGCCTTGCTCCATTAATTTGTTTAGTTTATTTCCGGGCAGGATATCTGATAACGCATCATACAACGCTTGCAAATAGGGATCTAATTTATCTTTAAGATCGCCGGGTAAGAAACCTAATCTTTCACCGGCTTCAACTGCCGGACGGCTTAAAATGATCTTTCTTACTTCATTATTTTTTAAAGCTCTTACAGCCAATGAAATTGCCAAGTAGGTTTTACCTGTACCGGCAGGACCCACAGCAAATATTAAATCATTTTTATAATATGAATTTACGAATTTTTTTTGATTTTCAGTTCGAGCAGTAATAGGCTTGCCGTTATTGCCGTATATGATAACTGAATCTGAATCGAAGTTCAAGTTAATTTTATTATTGAAGATTAAATCAATATCTTTAATTTCAAGTTTATTGAAACGGTCTAACTGTTTTTTGAGCTTGTTTATAAATTGTTCAAAGTTTTTAACCTCTTGATTTCCTCCTGAAACTTTAATCTCATCACCTCGAATAACAATCTTCAATTTTGGAAATAAATGCTTTATTTTTTCGGTATTCTTGCTGTCGTTTCCGTAAAAGTCGATTAAACTGTCCGGATCTAAATATATTTTTTTTTCAATCATCTACTTATAGTTACTTTTGCATTTACAAAGTAAATGTTTTTTAAATAAAAAAGTAAAAAATTGCCGGTAATAACACTTATATCAGATCGAAATATTGATGATTTTTTTCTCGGCAGATTGAAGGGTCAGTTATTAAAAGCTTGTGATAATCTGAATATTGTTGATTTGGCTCATAATATTGGTCACCACAGTATTTCAAAAGCTGCATTTATTTTAAAGAACAGTTACAGAAATTTTCCTGACGGTACAGTTCATTTAATAGGTGTTGACGGTGAATGTTCCGGAAACAGAAGTCATTTGATTGCTAAAGTTCAAGATCAGTATTTTATTGCTGCGGATAACGGTCTTTTCAGCTTAGTTTTTGAGTCTGATGAATTTGAAACAATTATAAAAATTGACGGCTGTGATAAAAGCGCGTTTAAAACTCCTGCTTTATTTGTATTTGGTAAGACAGCATGTGAGATTATAAACGGTGTGAATCTTGAAAATTTCGGAAAAGTTACCGGTGAGATTAAACAAATGCTTGCATTGCATCCGTCGCACGGTGAAAACTATATTCTCGGTAATATTATTTATATGGATAGCTACAGTAATGCAGTTTCAAATATAACTTACGATATATTTAATGAAATTTCGCAAGGCAGGCCTTATCGTATTTATGCAGGTACTTCAGGATATGCAATTAATAATGTCAGTTATTCTTATCAAGATGTTGAACCGGGTGAACTGGTTGCCGTATTTAATTCCCTCGGTTTGCTTGAAATAGCCATGAATAAGGGTGAGATTTCAAAACTTCTTAGTTTTAGTAATACAACAAAAATCAGAATAGAGTTTTATGATAGTAAGAATAGTTAAAATGAAGTTTAAGAAAGAGAAAATTAATGATTTTATTATATTTTCAAAAGAAATTAAACCAATAATTAAAGAACAAACCGGATGCTTATATCTTGATATTCTGCAAGATGTAAAAGATAAGGAAATATTCTTTACATGTAGTCATTGGAATAATGAAGATGATTTAAATAATTATAAAGAAACTGATTTCTTTAAAAATGTTTGGCCGAAAGCAAAAGAATGGTTTGCTGATAGACCTGAAGCGTGGAGTTTAGTTAAAACTGAAAAAGAAAATACCAATGAATAATATGCAAAATAAATTAAAGGCTTTTGAAAATATCTTAAAGATAATGGATGATGTCAGAGAAGGATGCCCGTGGGACAAAGAGCAAACCAATGAAAGTCTTCGTACTATGACTATTGAGGAAACTTATGAATTGGCTGATGCAGTATTGGAAGATGATATAACCGGAATAAAAAAGGAATTAGGCGACCTTTTCTTACATATTATTTTTTATTCAAAAATTGCTTCAGAAAAAAAACAATTTGATATTGCCGATGTTATTAACGGTCTGGCAGATAAGTTGATATACAGACACCCGCATGTATTTGGAGAAACCAAAGTGTCAAATCAAGAAGATGTTAAGAAAAATTGGGAAGAACTTAAACTTAAAGAAAAAGAAAACGGAGGCAGAGTACTCAGTGGTATTCCTAATTCTTTGCCCTCTGTGATAAAGGCATTAAGAATGCAAGAAAAGGCAAGGGGAGTAGGTTTCGATTGGGAATATAAAGAACAAGTTTGGGATAAAGTAAGAGAAGAATTAAATGAATTTGAAGCAGAAGTTAAGAAAGCAGATAAAGACAAGATGGAATCTGAATTCGGTGATTTAATGTTTGCCATGATCAATGCTGCTCGATTATATGATATTAATCCGGATAATGCATTGGAAAAAACCAATCAAAAATTTATAAAACGATTTAATTATTTGGAAGATAATACCATTAAAAAAGGTTTATCTTTAAAAGATATGAGTTTGGATGAAATGGAAGTTATTTGGCAACAAGCGAAAATTGATGAGTAATAAAAAATGTTTCACCCAACCTTTTAGCTGTTAGATTATCTTTAAGTTAGAACAGAACTATAGAAATAGGAGTTTGAAGAAAATTATTGCGGGCTGTAAAAAAGGTAATGCCAAATCTAAAAAAGATTTGTATGATAGGTTTGCACCATTAATGCTAAGCCTTTGTTACAGGTATGCAAAAAATAAACCGGATGCAGAAGACATTTTCCAAGAAGGGTTTCTTAAGGTATATGAGAATATTTCACAATTAAGAAAACCTGAAGTTTTGGAATGGTGGATGAAAAAAATATTTGTGAATGAAGCATTTAAACTTTATAAAAAGAAAACAAGATTATACCTTGTTGATGATATTACTTTATTGGGAAACAGCATAAATGATAATATAAGTTATAATAATATTTTCAGTAACATAGAAACAGATGAGCTAACTCGGATTATTCAAAATTTACCTGACAGAATGCGAATTGTTTTCAACATGTATAGTATTGAAGGTTTTTCTCATAAGGAAATAGCTGATATGTTAGAGATTTCCGTAGGTACATCAAAATCCCATTTACATGATGCAAGAAAGAAATTGCAAGATAATATTATTATAAAAAAAATTAATTTGTACGGATAATATGAATAAGTCTATACCAAAGAGGCATTTTGATAATTTTTTTAAAGACAGATATAAAAAACATACAATCTCTCCTGAAAAAGAATTGTGGGAAAAAATCAATTCCCGTATGAACAATAAAAAGATTATTTTTTCTTTAAAAAAAATACAACAATTAAGGATTGCTGTTTCAGTTCTTGCTTTTGCCCTTATCGGAACAATAACTCTCATTGTAACAGATACAATTAAACAAAAAAATACAACAATAGATTTACAAGAACAATCAATACCCGATTTACCTGCCGAATCTATATCCGAAAAACATTTGAATTCGGTTAGTAAAGTCGACTTATCGAATCAAGAGCAAGAAGAAGAAGATATTTTGGAAGCAGATAATTATATTGATGATACCAATGATACCAATTCTTTAGAAATTATTTTATATCAAGAAACTGATAATTATATAGAAAAAAACAATTCTCCGGGAGTTACATCAAAATAAGTTTATCTGTATATACTGAATTCAGAAGAAACTGATAAGATTATTAATATTAAAATCAATCATTGACCCAACCATTTTCAATTAAGTTAATCTTTAATACAGACTTTTGGTCATAATGTAATTTTTATTAATTTAATTTAAAAATCAGTAATATGAAATTTGTAAAAAAAGTACAAAATCTTGCTCTTGTACTTATCTTTTTAACAGGATTTAGTGTTTCAAATGTTTTTGGTCAGGAAAATGAATCTGCAACGCTGTATGCAGTAATGTTCCATGCTGATGACTGTATTGACAGCGAGTTAATGATACCTATAGTTAAAGACTTGCAAGAAAAACTGAAAGACAAGAAAGTAGAATTTGTAAAATTCGATTTTTCTGATGTAGCATCAAAAGAAAAGACCCATAAAACCGCAAATAAACTTGGGCTTAACGGAATATTAGTATCCAATCAGGGAACCGGTTTTATAGTATTAGCAGATGCAAAAAGTAAAAAGAGAAAAGCTGTTTTAACAACAGAACAATCTTTGGATGAGATGCTTGCCATTATTTTAAAGAATCTATAGCCCGTGGTTATTTAATAAGCAAACAAAATTTGAAGGAGATTGAAAGAAAGCAGGGATCTTAATAAGGTTCTTGCTTTCATTGTTTAATAATGTGGAATCTGAATTCGGTGATTTTATGTTTGCCGTGAACAATGTTGCTTGATTATATGATATCAATCCTGATAATGCTTTGGAAAAAACCAATCAAAAATTCATAAAACGATATTCATCTTCTAAAAAATTCGTCAGTTAATCTGTCTATCCGCTATATTTCATTCAGAACCATATTTTTGTTTATTTATTGTTTTATTTTTATTATAGATTTTAGCACAATTTTTGTGATTAAGGAAGGGTAATAAATACTAATTAAAAATATAATTATGAAAACAGTTACAAGGATTAAAGTGGTTGTTGCATTAGTATTTTCAATTTTACTAAGTGCAACTGTTATGGCTCAGGAACGCAATGATGCTGACTGGGTAGCAAGTTTTGGAGAGGATGTAATTTGGCAGAGAGTTACTTCTTTCGGTATGCTTGTCGTGGCAACAACAGACGGCTTGCATGGGGTGGACCCTGCCACAGGCAAAGTACTGTGGACTAAAAATGAATTAGCTGATTTGCCGGAGTCCGGTTATCTGCCGATAGACGGTAGTCCCTTTATACAGTTGTCTTCTGCAGATGAAAACCCTACGGTGTTTATCATTGAGCCCTTTGAAGGAACATTGGTGTTCAATTCGAAAAAAGCCGGTATAGACAAGGTGAAAGACAGCTATGTGTTGTCACGGAATTTGTGCTTACTGATACAAGGTTATCAGGCAGGTAATAATAGTCCGTCGTTATATTCGATAGATCTTACAAGCGGTAAGAAGCTTTGGGAAAAGCACGATGAGTTTGGTATGCTTACTGCTTTTCGTGAATTAGGCGGCGATAAATTTTTGTTGGCTACTCTGTGGAATATTTATAAGATTAATTCAAAGACCGGAGAGATTTATTGGAAGCAAGCAATGGATCCGGAGGCTGCTGAATTAATGGAGAAAATGAAAGGGGTAGGTAACTTACTTAAAAACTTAGCTGAAAATTCGATAAAGCCGGGTGATGTTCTTGCTGATTTTTATATGTTGGAAGACGGGAATGATTTTATTTTCGGCTTTGAATCTAAATCAACTTCTACCAAAAAGACAAGTGACGGAAAAACAGTAACTACTGTTAAATATAAAAGCGGTTATCAGCGTATAGATTTAGCTGACGGCAAGTTTGTATGGACTGAAGGAGTGAGTTTTGCCGGCAAGAGAGGACAGATTATTTTTGATGAAGAGGGATTGATTGTTTGTCCGGATGCAGGCCTTAACACTATGGTAAATATGGTTGACTACAACACAGGTGCCAAAAAATGGGGTAAGAACGGCAGGGGATTTAAGGTAAAAGGAGGTGTTATTGATTATAAATATACAAATGAGGGAATTTTGTTGATATTGGCTAAAGACGGCAGTAGTGGAAGTAATCCTGTCTATATGGTGAATATGCTTGATCCTGCCGGCGGAACATTGAAGTTCGATAAATATGCTAAGTTGAAAGGTAACATAGAACAAATAGAATTATTAGATGACGGTTTATTTTATGCAACCGACAGAGAGGCAAATATTCTGAATCTTTCTACCGGAGTGCCTAAATTTAATAAATCAATTAAAACCGGTTCTAATATGAATGTTTCCGGAGAGGATAAGATCTATGTGTTCTCTCCCGCCGGCAAGGCACTTTTCGAGATTGATAAAAATTCTGAAAGTTTAAAACAGCTTTCTACAGAAGATATTAAGTTCCAAGGCAAGGAAGTTCCAAATGCACTGGAAATAAGAGAAGAAGGAGTATTAATCTTGGGTATGCAGAACATTGCTATGGTTGGTTTTGACGGTAGTCATATGTTTCATGAGTATTATCCTGCACCCACTATCTCCGGAATTATGAAAGCCCTGAATGCAGCAATGGCAGTAAGGGCAGCTTATATTGGCATAGCTGCTTCCATGTCAGCTGTTGCTGTTGCATCTGTTACTGCAGAATATGCAGATGATCCCATAGAGAAAGAGATAGGGGCCGCTGTAACAGAAGCATACGGAGAGTTGGGTGCTGCAGGTTTTTCTTATGCAAAAAAGTACATGAAGGCTGTAAATCAGCGATTTAAGGCTACAGCCAACTCGCCTGACTTTATTTTTATGATGACTGTAGGCGACGGCCGAAAAGATAATCGACTGATACGTGTAAATAAAGATACCGGTGAAGTTATGGATTTTGTAAGTCTCGGAAAAGACAAGAAGCCAAGCTATGAGGTGGATAATATTTCTAATCAGATTTATTACCGCAAAGAACCCGAAAATATATCTTGTTTTAAGTTTGCGAATTAACAGGTTATTACATTGACTAGTCCTAAATAACCGTTACAGGTTTTTGACAAATATAATTAATTATTAATTAACCACAGCGAAAAGCTTTTCGCTGTGGTTTTTTGATTTATAAGTTCTAATTTTAATATGA
>JAUVIG010000581.1 GCA_030592825.1 Chlorobiota bacterium
CTGACTTCTAAACAGTTGCTTTTCTCTGTGTTCATCTAAAAGTGTTGTTAAATAATTTAAATCTAATTCTATTAAATCGCTTCTGATGTCAAGTTTTTCGCCTATTGCCCGGCTTGTTTTTTCTACTTGTTTGTCTTCGTAAAGGTCAAATCTTGTTCGGCTTTTTATATTGTATTTGTTTCCGGGAGTTTCGGTTTCTAATGTTATTTTCATGCTGTCGGGTGCTTTCGGAATACTGCCTTTTACGTGATATGTGGCGGTTTTTGTGGTGTAGGTGATTTTATGTAGTGTAACAGTGAGTTTGTGATTTAGTAATTTAGGGATTTTTGCTTCCGGTTCCTTCGGTTCTTTGGTTTCTTTCAGTTCCTCCGGTTCAATTAAAGTTTTTTCAGTTGAAATAAAAAGTTGTTTTCTTTTATCTATAAGGTGTTTTAATATATCCGGTTCATGTCCGTCTAACAGACTGTTTATGTCTTCGTTGTCCGGAGTTTCTATATAAGTTAAAAGGGGAAGGTTTAAAGGTGAAAGTTTTTTTGATACGGTTTTAAGGGCGGTTCTGCCGGCTTGGTCTCCGTCAAAGAACAGGATAATTTCTTTAAGGTTTCGGAGTTCTTTTATTGCTTGGGTGTGCTGATCGGTTAAGCCGTTGGTTCCGTATAAGGCTAAAATTGAATATTGATTATTGATTATTGACGATTGTAATAAGGTGGCTGCGTCTATTATGCTTTCGGTTAGTATTAGGGTTACTGTTTCTTCTTTGGGGTGTTCAGGATACAGTCCGGTTCTGTTTTTCAGGTAATAATGTTTTCCGGATTTACGTTGTGCAGAACTTGTCGAAGTATTATTTATTGAACGTCCGTAAAGGCTTACGATTTCACCGGTTTTGTTTTTCAAAGGAAAAATGATGCAGTCTTTTGCAAATACTTGATTTCCGTTGCCGGATTTGTTGGGGATTAATAAACCGGATTTTATGCAGTCGGTAAATTCTTGTTCGTTTAATGCTCCTCGATGGTGGAACTGTCCGGAGTTGTAGCCCGCTTCGGCTCCGCTCAGCGGCCAAAGGTGTCTGCTTTTTAGATATTCTTGCGGTTTTTTGCTGTGGGGGCTTTGTAAGCCGTTTTTGAAGGTGGTAAAAATCTTGTTAATGATTTGTTTATTTGGTAATTCGTTTATTTGTTGCATGCTTGTGTTGCTTGAAATTTGAGACTTGAAATTTGCAATTTGTGTTTCGCCGTTAACCATGCTTGCAGCTTTTAAAATGGCTTGGTGTTTTGTAAGTTTTTCTTTTTTCTGTATAAATTCTATTTGGTCGCCGGTTCCGGCTTCGCAGTTGCTTGAAAAACATGTCCATGTATTTGTTTCCGGGTATATTTTCATACTTGGGGTTTTGTCGTTGTGGAAGGGACAGTTTAACATTCCGTTTTTGTCGGGTTTTAAATCGTAGTAGTGTAAGACTTTTTGTATTTGCAGCTTTTGTTTGATTTGTTTGATTTCCATATTGAAAAAAAGTTTAATTAATATTTTAGCTCTTATTCGGGTCAAATGTACCGAATAGAAACTTAAAAACAAAGCTTTATTAAACTTTTTTAGCTCCGATAAGGTTTGTATATTTGCAAAACAAGTAAAAACAAGGGCTTTTAAGCTCCTATAAAGGCTATTTTTATGGATACATTCGGAAAAAAAATAACAGACCTTCGGAAAGCAAATAAAATGTCACAGGCTGAACTGGCAAAAGCTTTAAAAACTTCTACATCCGTAATAGGCAGGTACGAACGTGACGAGATGACACCCTCTATTGATGCTGCCAGAAAGATAGCTAAAATATTAAATACTACCGTTGGTTATCTTTTGGGAGAAACAGAGCAAGAAAATCTGTTTAAAGACCCCGATATGTTAAAACGTTTAAATGAAATTGAAAAAATGGAACCGGAAGAAAAAAATAATATCCTGTCTGTTATTGACGGCTTTATTAAATCAGTGAAACTTAAAAATATTGCAGCTCTGTAATACGTAACTCTATGAAAAAGATTTGCGACATTCCTGAAAGACAAATCAGAGCAAAATATAATGAAAAAACTATAACAGTTTATCAAGCTTATAACAAAGAGATTGCAGAACGTGCAGTTATAAATAATGCATTTGTACCTCCATTTAAAACTGATAGAATGACTTGGATTAAACCTTCATTTTTTTGGATGATGTACAGATCGGGTTGGGCATCAAAAAAAAATCAAGAACATATTTTAAAAATAAAAATTTCTATAGATGGGTTTGAAGAGGTTTTAAACAATGCCTGTTTGAGCAGTTTCAACAGCAAATTTTTCAAAAGTGAAAAAGAATGGAAAAAAGTTAAAGCAAATTCTACAGTTGTAATACAATGGGATCCGGAACGTGATATTTTTTTAAATAAATTAAATTACAGAAGTATTCAAATTGGGCTTTCAAGAGAAATTGTTCATAAATATATTAACGAATGGATTGTTGAAATAATTGATATTACACAATTAGTTCATAAAACAAAATTTTTGATAGATGCCAGAAAATTTGAAATAGCAAAAAAAATAATTC
>JAUVIG010000351.1 GCA_030592825.1 Chlorobiota bacterium
ATAATAAAATATTTAATATTTGTATATGATTGAAAAGGCGGCACATTCATTAAAGGTTCTTTATTATCTGATTCATAAGCTGTGATATAACTTATGTTTCCGTTAATAAATATTTTTCTGTGTATTTCATAATTAAACAAAAATTCAGTTCCGTACAGTAATGTATTTTTATTTTTAAATTTCCCGGAAGCATGTAAAGAATCCCATTCAATAATAATCATATCTTTAATAGAATTTCTGAAAAGAAACAGTGAAACATTATTTCGATGATTAATTTTATTTTTGAATTTAATACCGAGATCAATATTCAAACTTTTTTCCGGCACCAATAAATCGTTGGATAAATTCATTCCGCCCGGTGTTATAGTGTTTACAAATAATTCTTTTGAAGACGGCACACGAAAGGCTTGCCCGATATTTGCAGTAATATTTATATTTTTCTTCGGCAAATATGATATTCCGAAGTTGTCGCTGAAAGCTTCATTGTTTTTATTTTTTTTATCGTAAGTATTATTGCTGTAATCATAAGGCGGCATGTTCGTTGTATTTACAAGATTTACTGTGGTATTAAATTTATTCCAACGCAAACCGCAGTTTAAATAAATTTTTTCTGATAAGGAATAATTTATATGAGCAAAAACGCCGTAACTTCTTTGATATGAATTGTCTATAATTGTGTCTTGTGGTCCTTCATATACCAATTCGCCTAAATAAAACAGTGAGTTGTCAGGATCATACAGAAAAGATTTCATTTGTTCATCTATATGAATAGCTCCTCTTTCATAAAAATCAAATCCTGTAAGAACTTTTAATTTACCGGTAATTTTGAGATTAAAATCTTGTTTGCAGCTAATATCAGTATTATAAAGATTTTTTTGCATATTTATTACTCTGCCCCACTTTACAGGTATATAATTGTAAATTCGAGCATTGATATTATGTTTATGATAAGATGCTTTTATTGACATATTTTGTAACCACGGCGTAATATTCTTCAGCTTATAATTTACACCAAATTTATAGTGGTCGTCATTTGGATGCAAAGCATTTAGAGAATCGGAAAATGCGGGTTTCCCAATTGAATCTGCTTCACTTAAAAACATATTAAGTTGTAATTTATGATTTTTATTCGGCTTAAATGTAAGTTTTGAGCTAAATGATTTTTCATCAAAATTAGTTCCCTGAACTTCATCGCCTTTTGCGTTTTTATATGAATTTGCTTTTCGTTTTCCGGCAGTCAGGTGAATGAAAAATTTATCAGATATTTTACTGTTTAATAAAAGGTTTGCATTATATCCGTTACTAACTGATTGATAATTTGTTATAAATGCTCCGCCAACATATTTATTTGACAACGGCACTTTATAATCTTGTGTTATAATATTTACAACACCACCGACAGCATCAGAACCGTAAAGTGTAGAATACGGACCTCTTAATATTTCAATATTTTTAATATCCAACGGATTAACATAAGTTCCCGCAGCTCCTTCATTTCTTTCCGAACTTATTCTTTCTCCGTCAACCATAATAATAACTCGCTTACTTGCCAATCCTCTAACCGAAGGCGAACGATGGTAGCCTTGTCCGGCGAGCGATACCGCCGGCATTTGTGTTAATATGTCCGGAATATTCTGTGTAGAATTTTCAACTATATTATCACCGGTAACTATTGATACAGGGGTGGTTTGTTCAAAAATTGTCAATTGATTTTTTGCAGAAACAACTACAATTTCAGCAATAGAAACAGTTGCCGGTTTTAACTTTATTTGAAAAAAATTTGTATCTGCAATTGAGATTATTTTTTCTTGTGTTTCAAATCCAATTAAAGAAAATACAATTGTTATTGTGTCACAATTTTGATTGTTCAATTGAAATTCACCGGTTTCATTTGTTATTGTGCCGGTTGTTGTATTTTTAATAAATACGTTTACTCCAAATAATCTTTCTTTGGTTTCTTCACTTATTACATTTCCTTTAATGCTAAAATTCTGTGCTGTTGCATTATAAAATAAAAATAAAAACAAAGTTAAAATAATCAACTTTGAAATATTATTGTTACTCATATTTTTAATTGTTATTTACACAACAAAAAAAATGAGAAAAGAAAACTTATACAATACCTACATATTGGTATTTATAAAACAATAATATGTATATTGCTGAACACAAAAGCATTAACGGTAAGCAGAATAAAATTAATAACTAAAAAATACCTACATATAGGGATAAGAAGAAAATCATCTGTCATTATTTTATTAGTCAAAATGAAATCTTGTTAATCTCTTGCAGGGGAAAAAATTTCAACATCTTTCACAACACGGAATCCGACAGTTGCTTTTTGGGATTTCGGGTTTGCTGCTCTTCTGTTTGTAACTCTTATCATTTTTTTGGAATTATACCATGATCCGCCTCTGTAAACCTTAAAATCCGCTTTTTCAGGTCCGGTCGGATCCTCTTTCTCAATATCAGAATAATATCCGGACAGATACCAATCATTACACCATTCATCCAAATTTCCCGACATATCAAAAATATTTGCTTTATTCGAATGTTTAGTTCCGACTTCATGGATTTTTCTTTCAGAATTTTCATTGAACCATGCTACAGAATAAGGCTCATTACTGCCTGAAAATTCATAATATCTTTTAAACAATATTTTAAAGAAACTGCTTTCCCCGCCTTTTGCGGAATATTCCCATTCTGCCTCTGTGGGTAATCTGCATCCGTTGTATTTACAATACGCATTTGCTCCGTACCAACTTACAAAGTTTACCGGAAAATTTTCAAACCCGGTTTCAACCTTAAATATTTCATTGTCTTTATATATTTTGCAATTTAGTTGCAACCAACTCCCGTTTATATTAATATATTTCTTCAAGGAATCACTATTAAGTTTCACATTATTCAAAAAATTACAATATTGCTTATTTGTAACTTCATATTCAGAAATATAAAAATTATTAACATAAATTTTTGTCATCGGCATTTCATCTGAATCTCCTTTATTATTACCAATATAGAAATATCCGCTTTCTATATATACAAAAGAAGAATCTTTTTTATTAATTTGTGAAAAAAGGTCAACAGCATTAAAAAAAACAATGCATCCTATGAGAAAAAAATATCCGGTAAACTTATACATACATTAATTATTTATGTTTCTATTGTTGAATTGCTTCATTGTTAAAAAAGTGTTATGTTTAAAGTTCAAAGTTTAAGTTATAGTATTTTAGTTTTAACTGTTGATGTTTATTGTTTTTGAATTTAATTTGAAAGAAATGCAAAAAAATAATCATTTTGATTTTGAGAGTTTGGATATTTATAATAAAGCGTTTGATTTACAAAATTTGATAATTTTAAGTATGTTTGCAAAACAAATGTAACAATTAAAACTCAAAATGTTTTTTAAAGATAAAACTGTTTGGATAACGGGAGCTTCATCAGGAGTTGGAGAGGCTATGGTTTATGCTTTAAATAAAGAGAAAGCACAGTTAATTATTTCTTCACACGAACCTGAAGAATTAGAAAGAGTAAAAGAAAATTGCAATTTTGAATCTGAAAAGATATTTGTTTTACCTTTCAATCTTCAGGAACATGATAAAATACCGAGTTTGGTCAGTACCGTAATTAAAAAATTTAAAAAAGTCGACATACTGTTCAATATCGGAGGTGTAAGTCAACGATCATTAGTAAAGGATACCATAATAGATGTTGATAAAAGGCTAATGGACATTAATTATTTCGGGGCAATAATATTAACAAAAGCTCTTTTACCTGAAATGATTAAAAATAAATCGGGTCATATTGCTGTTATGAGCAGTCTTGCCGGAAAATTCGGAATACCATTACGCTCTGCATATGCTGCATCGAAACATGCTTTGCATGGTTTTTTCGATACATTAAGAGCAGAAGTATATGAATACAATATCAAAGTAACATTATTTTGTTCGGCATATATTAAAACCAATATAGCTGTAAATGCACTTACAGAAGACGGTTCACCACAAAAAAATAATGATCCCGGTGCTGCAAACGGAATACCTCCTGAAGTTTTTGCTCAAAAAGCCTTAAAAGCTGTCAGAAAGGGTAAACAAGAAGTTCTTACCGGTGGGAAAGAGATTCTCGGTGTTTACTTGAAAAGATTTACACCTCGACTTTTCTCTAAAATCATCAGGAAACAAAATGTAAGGTGAATTGCATTGTTAAATTGTTGCATTGCTGAATTGTTTCATTGTCAAATTGCTGATTTAATATTTAGGGTTTTACCACGAATTTACCGGAATATTTACGAATGCTAAAATTATTAAATGCTATAATAAAAAAAGTCATAATTATAAACACTATATATTGATGTTATTGATTAAACTATCTGTTTTTTAATTATTTAAGC
>JAUVIG010000240.1 GCA_030592825.1 Chlorobiota bacterium
GTTAACTGATTAACAACTTGTGTTTTAATACCGCCTTCTCTTGCGGTGTAATTAATTGACAGAATTACATCTGTTATAGTATCATAATCAAATTGACGAAATTCATCGGGAAGTTCTAATTGCCATGTTCCGATTGCACCTTTGCCCTCGAAAGGTAAATAGCGTTCATCGTTAAAGTTTACTTCAAACATACCGGCATCGTTTCTTCCGCTGCTTGTTGCTACTGATTTTGCGATGTAATCGTAAGCAAATCTGTCATCATTATTAGGATTTTCTGCATAATCGTTTGCGTTTGCATTATCAGTATTTTTTCTTAAACGATTATTCAGTAAAGTAAGTTTACAATTTACACCGGTATAAGGTCCGGTTACTGCCGGTATAGTGAGACTAACGGATTTTACTCTTCTGAAATATTGTCCCGGGAAGTCCATATCATACAGAAGTTCAGGTATTTCAAAATTGCATTTGCCGTTTGCTTTAAGATCCATTAATGCATCGGGATTAAGCAATGCCAAAGAAATTTGTTTTGTAATTTCGTATTCTCTTTTATTTTGCTCAATGTATGCTGTTTCCATTTGCCTCAATTGAAATTGCAACTTTTCTCCCGAGAGTAATCCTTTTTTAAGGCTGTCCCAATGTCCGTAATTTATGTAACTTGTATCTGTTTTTCCGAGTTCAAATTGCAGAGTTTTTTCAGCTTTTTTAGCAATGTCGTAAGCAAGTTGATATGTTTGGAAATACAGAGATGAAATTTCTCCCGACATCCATTCGTATAATTGTACATTGGTATATTTGCTTTCCATAAAGTCTTTTGCCTCTTTGCTGTTTTCTATTTGGACTAAATGGTTTTCCAAATCTTTTTCAGCAACTGCTAATCTAATGTTTGAAGCATCAATTTGTTTTTCAATTTGCTTTATTTCTTTTTTTGCAGAAATTGTTTGAAAATCCCAATCTTCAGAACGACGGTCGTAGCCTCCGAGAATTGATGCTCGGTTTGCTTTGTAGCTTTGAATTGAAGCTAATAAACTTAAAGTCGTAGTCGCAGCCTGTGCAATATTTGAAAGATTAGCACCTCCATATTTAACTTTAATGGCAGGAGTTCCCCAAACACCATTTATACCTAAATCAAAATTAGGGATTGCGGACATAGGTCCTACAAATAATTGTACTAATTGAGCAATTGTCTGTAATTTATGTGCCTTTTCAAGCTTATCAAGATGAAGTTTTTCGTTTTTATTCAAATATTCTTTGTCTGAATAATATTTTTGTCTGAATTCTGTATTTTGCTTTGATATTTCAAGTGCTTTGATATTTTCTTCAGCTTCTTCAATATTATGCTCTTTTAATGCTTTAACTGCTTCGAGTAAAACAGTTTCGTGTCCTGCTCTTATTAATGATAATTGTTCGGCATCTTTTTTCTCTAATGCCGACAATAATGATTGTCCGAGAGATTTAACATCATTGACAAGTTCCAATGCTTTTTGGTGCATATATCTGAACCTGTAGTGAGGCAAAGAAGCAGAAATGTCATTCAGTGCATCGCCAATACTGACACCACTTGCAGTTGCTTTAATTAATAGTGCAGGATCAATTGGTGCTTCAAATAAGGCGAGTTGTCTTTCCACACCTTCTATATTCATGCAATGCCGAATTTTGAATAAACGATCTGCTACTGTATCCCAATACGACAGCATTTTTTTGTTTTCGGGTATGCAATAATACAGTACCGTAGTAAGAGAACCGAGGTCATTAGCACTTGTAATTCCGGGATCGGTTTTTTTAGTGAGATCAGACAAAGCAAAATCAATATCACTGTAACATCTTCTTGGTTCATTATTTACGATATGATTATCTTCAATTGCAACCATAATATTTGAGAAATCATCTAAATGGTCTTTTATTTCAGAGAAATTTTTTTCAACAGGATCTGCTTGTTGAATTTTAACGGGTCTTCTGCCGAGAATTTGAGCTGCAAGAATATAAATTTGAGTTGCTTCGTTAATATATTCTATGCTGTCTTTTCTGAACAATGAATCACCCCAATCAATAAGATTATCCAAATATTTCATCAGTACGTTTTTCATATATGCTACAAGACGCATACGAGCAATAAGATGCGGATTAAACGGATTTTGTTCCCATTCTGCAATTTGATTTTCAGCATCGGTATCATGTGCATTTATTTCTTCCATAAGATTCATAATTGTTAATGAATCGTTGTATTCTGCAAACGGTTTTAATTTCCAATATCTTTGCGGAGCATCTCCTTCAGATACAGTTGGATTAAAAATATAATGAAACCATTTTTGGGCTTGTTCAAATTTTTGATTTTCAGAAAGTTTTTCAGCCATCATCATAGGTGCATGAAAGAATAATTCCCAATTATAAACGCTGTAAGCACCTGAGTATGAAAAATCAATTTCATCTTTCGGATATGGTGTATTTACCTTATCTGTAGGGTTATATCTATCTTCAAAAAAGTCATTATTCACAGCTTGTTTTAACAGCGGCGAATCATCTGCGGGGTCAAGCAAACCTTTAATTCCGTATTTATTAAGTTGTTTTGTAAATAAATTTGTATAGGGATGCGAAAAAGGAACAAAACGATACTTTATATTTAATGGTATCAAAACTGTCGGGTCAACCGGCGGTAACGGAGGGTGTATCGGATGAGGATTATTCCCGTGAGGTATTACGGGAGGCAGGGGTGGTCTCGGATATCTCGGGTCTGTCGGGTCTGTCGGATCAAAATCGTATCTTGGCATAATATTTTTTTTTAAGGTTAATATTTGATGTAAATTCTTATTTTTTTGTTAAATACAAACATTTATTATTATTTTATTTCTGTATTTTCATTTCCGGCTACTACACTACTGTTGAAACTTATATCAGTTTCATATACAGGTATTGCATCTTCAATTACTTTTGTTAAACTGTTAACATGACATTTTTTTGTAAAATCAGCACTTTCTTGTGCAGTTGCCCCATATGTTTGATTATTATTTTGCGTTGCTCTTTTTATATGCAATTCATTAGGGACAATTAAAAATGTATTCTCTTTATCTTCATAAAATACAGGAGCTTGAGAAACAAAAAACGGATATTGATGCGGTAATGATAATTTGTGTGAAATACGATTATCAAATAATGTACATGTTTTTCTGTTTGAATATGTGCTCCAAATCCACCATGCTATTGTATTATGAGGTTTGTCTTCATCATCATACCAAGTTATAGGGTTTCCGTTTTCGTTGGTCGGATATTCAACATTTCTACCTGCTTCAATTTTAAGAAAATGATCATTTGTTTTATGAACTTTCATATTTAAAACATTAGAACCTCCTCTCACATTTAATAAATTATAACTATAATCATCAATTACCTCAAGTTGTTTTTTTGAGAGATTCATTTTCATAAATAAGCCTAAACCAATATATTGATAACTATCAGAACCAAATGAACTTCCGAAATTAATAATCAGCTCATTTTCTTTATCAATAAAAATGCTTGCATAATGTCTGTCTTTAGCTCTTAAAATCCCGGCATCTCTTGTTTCATATTTTATGAAGTTATTTGATAATGTTTTGGGTGTCCATTTGTTATCTTTAAATACACTCCAAGCAAACTTAATTTCATAGAATTTCTTGGGTTTTTCAGTAGAACTTAAATCTTCAGGTTCTTCTGCTTTTTCCATATAAACGGGCCAGAATATATATAAATCTTCATTATAAACAACAGGTAACAACATTTTGCTTTCAACTTCAACATCTACTTTTTCCCAAGCCGACCAAAAGCCGAGATAATTTCTTGTTCTGTAATAATACTTTTGCGGGTCTTCATAAGTACGAGCAAAAACATGAAGCAATTTTTTATCTTTTTCATAATAAGATTGAGCGATTTCAAGTCTTGCAACTTCATCTAATTTTTCAAGATAATTCCTGTAAATAGTTTCTGCTGTTTCATCATCTATATCAACTTGCAGAAGTTCTTCTTGCATTTCTTTAAAGAAAGGTGATTTGTCATCTCTTAATTCCGGTTCTAACCAATTTTCCGGATATAAGAAAACCTTTCGGTTTGCTTCCCAAACTCTGTATTTTTTTCTCCATGCCCATTCTTTAGCTTCTTCGGGTTTTAATTTCAGATTTTCTCCTTCAAGATTCATTTGTATGCGTTGCACAAATAATTGCATAACCGAATTTGCAAGAACTATTCTTGAGGTTTTTGCACATGAACTCATCTCTGTATCCAATAAGAAATATTCGTAAAGATCATTTGTATCTGCAAAAGTTTTTGAATTAAAACCTTCATAAATTAAATGAGTACTTAAGGCATCACGTCTTTTTTCTCTGAGCTTATTCATTATAGGTGTTGCAACAGTTTTCCATGTTTCAATGTTATATTTTGCTTTTACGGCATTTTTTATTTCTTTTGAAGTTGTTCGGATGTTTGTTAAATTAATCCAATCAAACATTGTTTCAACAGATAAACTTACGGTTTTTGAAATTTCAAGTAATTCAGATGCTCTAAACAATAATTCTAAAGTCAAAGGATTTCCGTTAATGATAAAATCAAAATCAAGTTCATTCCAACCGGCAACCTCCAACAAATCTGATTTCACACCGGAATAATTATCTGCAAAAAAATCAAATACCATATATTCAGATTCGTCAAAGTAATTAATTTGCAAATCATATGCAGAATCAAGGTTTTGCCATTTATTGAAATCAGAAGTGATATTAAAAATATTGATTATTTCTGTATTCCCGACGGATGCTGTATATTCCGCTAAACTTATATCGTAATTTTTAATAAATGCTGATGCTTTATTTATTGTTTCGTAAATATTATAGTAATCTTCCGGTTCTGTATCAGTAAATTGGGCAATTAAAAAAGCTGTATCGGTGAATTTATCTAATGCAGATACAGAATTTATGTTTACATAGTTTTTAAGGATTTCAACAGTAAAGTCAATATCTGTATTAAATTCATTTACAAAACTTGATATTACATTTTCTCTGAAAATGAAATTATAAACTTCTTGGTTTAATCCGTTTAATACTTCCTGAAATCTTTTTTCAATATTTGTTATTTCAACTCCTTCATCATCATTGAATACATCTTCTTCTTCAGGAAAAATATCGGAATGATTTGAAATAAAGCTTATTGCATCATCACCGATAAGTGTTTTATTAATAACTTTTATTGCATTTTCAATATCATCATTACTTATGTTTATGAATTTCAGAACATCTTTTAAAAGAGTTTCTTTATCATATTTTCCTGAATCATAATCATCTTTTAAGAGATTCAATTCAGATTGAAGTTTTTCGAGAAATATTTTTTTGTCTTCAGGTTTTACTATTAAATCCGAATCAACTTCATTATTATTTAACAAATAATCCAAATCATTAATTGTGAAGCCGGATTTAATAATTTTCTCCAAGATATCAATGAAATTCAGTGTGTCTTCGGGATTTACAAGTTCTGAATTATTCTTAACATTTACAGCTTTAATGCCTGTCATACCGGACAATGCAATATTTTCTTCCGCGTTTATTCCGACTGCTTTTGAAAATACAGAAATTCTGTTTAGATATGAGAGATTTTGAATATCTACTTTATCGTCAACAGAAGTAAGGTCAATTATTTCTTTTTCCGAAAGATTAACTGCTGATGCAATATCTGCAATATTTTCTTCAATTTTTTTATTCTCTTTATCTTCAATTTCTCCTGCACTGTCAAGTTTAAAAATACTTGTTGCATCATCGGTAACAGCTCTGTTTAAGAATTTTTTCTTATAAAAATCTTTTTTTTCGTTCTTACTTGTTATTGTATCAATTTTATCCCAAAAAACAAGAAATTCATCAACAGGAAGCCCTGTTAAATTTTGAAGTTTTTTTACACCGGCAACTTTTATGATAAAATCATTATTAATATTGACGTATCTTGCAATAACCCTATCCAACTCTTCCAAAGTCCATTCGGTA
>JAUVIG010000133.1 GCA_030592825.1 Chlorobiota bacterium
ATAGTTCTAGGATGTAAAATTTTAGCTCCGTAAAATGCTTGCTCAACAGATTCTTTATAAGACAGTTTAGGAAGTAATTGGTAATCATTTGTTTGTGTTGGGTCAGCATTGTATATGCCGGCTACTTCTTTCCAAAAAACAACTTCTTCTGCATCAAGAGCATATGCAAGAACAGAAGCCGTGAAATCACTGCCTTCTCTACCGAGGGTTGTTGTATTTCCGTTTTCATCCGCAGCAATAAATCCTTGAGTCAGGCAAAATGTGAAATCATTTCCTGAGCATTTGTTTTTAATATTCTCAACAGACAATTTCCAATTTACTTTGGCTTCTGTATATTCAGAATCTGTTATAATAATATTTCTGATATCTTCAAATATGCAATTAAAACCGTTAATCTTTAATAATTCAAAGATTATGGTCGATGATAATAATTCACCGAAAGAAACTATTTTGTCGTACTCGTAATGGTAGTAAGAACTTAATTCGTTTTGAAAAATTTTATAAATTTCATCAAACAGTATATTAATTTTTTGGTTAATCTCTGTTTCGTCATTATCTTCAAATAATGATTTTGTCATATTAAAATGATAGTCTTTTATTTCATTATAGACAGTTAAATCAAGTTGTTTATTTTCAAAATATTTATTTAACAGGGTTTCAAACTTACTTGTAATTTTATTAAAAGCAGAAACAACAATTATAAGTTTATCGTTCTTATAATTTTCAAGTATCTTTAACAGTTGATCGGTATCTTTTTGTGTTCTTAAAATCCCGCCTCCGAATTTAAATACTTTCATAAATTAAGATGTTAAGAAAAATATAACTAATTCTGTAAAAAAAAGTCTATTTTTGTCGTAATTATTTGCAAATTTATAAAAATAACTTAAAATATGTCTGTTACAACATTAAACGAATTTATTATTGAACGACAAGCAGATTTTCCTTATGCAAAAGGGGAACTCACAAGATTATTAACCCATATGAGTGTCGCAGCTAAAGTAGTTAACAGAGAAGTAAATAAAGCCGGCTTGGTTGATATTCTGGGTGAAATCGGTAAAAGTAATGTGCATGGAGAGGATCAAAAAAAACTTGATGTTTATGCTGATGAGAAGTTTATTAATTCTTTAAAATCCAGTGGTGAATGTTGTGGTATTGCGTCTGAAGAGAATAAAGATATTGTATCATTTGATGAAGAACTGCCGAAACAAGGCAGATATATCGTAACAATGGATCCTTTGGACGGTTCATCTAATATTGATGTTAATGTTTCGATAGGTACAATTTTCTCAATATTCAGACGTGTTTCACCCGTAGGACATAAAGCAGCACCGGAAGATTTTGTTCAAGACGGAACAAAGCAAGTTGCTGCCGGGTACATTATTTACGGATCTTCTACAATGATGGTCTATACTACAGGGCGAGGAGTGAACGGTTTTACCCTTGACCCCTCAATCGGAGAATTTTGTCTTTCGCATCCTGATATTTTAATACCTCATTCAGGTATAATATATTCAATTAATGAAGGGAATAATATAAAATTCCCTGAAGGTGTAAAACAATATTTAAAATATTGTCAAGAAAAAGATGTACCTACCGGAAGACCATATACTTCCAGATACATCGGATCATTAGTAGCTGATTTTCACCGAAATTTGTTAAAGGGCGGAATATTTATTTATCCGATTTCGGCAGGTTATCCTTCAGGAAAATTAAGATTATTATATGAATGTAATCCTATGGCAATGATTATTGAACAAGCCGGCGGAAAAGCTACAGACGGTCGCGGTACAAGGATAATGGATTTAAAACCTGAATCATTGCATCAACGTGTTCCTTTTTATGTAGGTTCCAGAAATATGGTAAATACTGCTGAAGAGTTTATGAAAAAATACGGTTGGAAAGAACCGGATATTTCTGATATTGATAAATAGCCTGCAAACATATGAAAACAGTTCTGATAACCGGTGCAAACGGTCAATTAGGAAGTGAAATTAAAAGGCTGTCTGAAAACAATTCAGAAAAGAAGATTAATTATCTCTTTACTGATATTGATGATTTAGATATAACAGATATTAATTCCTTACAAACTTTTTTTTCAAATAAGAAAGTTGATTTTATTGTAAATTGTGCTGCATATACAAATGTTGATAAAGCTGAATCAGAAGAAGATAAAGCTGAATTATTAAACGCAATTGCGGTAAAAAATCTTGCAACTGTATCTGTTAATTATAAAATAACGCTGATTCACATTTCAACTGATTATGTTTTTAACGGCACTAAAAAGACACCCTATACAGAAGGAGATTCAATAAATCCTAAAACAGCATACGGAAGAACAAAATTTAAAGGTGAGCAATTAATTACAGACTCATATAAATATAATATTATCAGAACATCATGGCTTTATTCAGTATTCGGGAATAATTTTGTAAAAACCATGATTCGATTAGGAAGAGAAAAAGAAAAAATTAATGTTGTAAATGACCAAATTGGTTCTCACACAAATGCAGCAGACCTTGCCGCTGCAATCTTATTAATTATACAGAATTCAATTGAGGACAGTAGTTATTTTCAAAACGGAATTTATCATTTTTCTAATGAAGGATCATGCTCTTGGTACGATTTTGCAAAAGAGATAATGAATTATGCAGGACTTAATTGCAAAGTTAATCCGGTTTCTTCAAAAGAATTTCCGACTCCTGCTGAAAGGCCTGAATTCAGTCTTATGGACAAATCAAAAATAAAAGATGTCTATAAAGTTATTGTACCGGATTGGAAAAAAAGTTTAAAAAAATGTTTGGATGAAATATTAACTTAGGAACGATTCGGAAATAATCAAGTAAGGGCATATAAGTTATAACTGATTCGTTTTTTTAACACCGCTTTCCCTTTAATTTTTCAAAAAAGTATTGTATATTGCAGTTATTCTAATTATAAAACTAAAGTTATGAAGGTAAAAGCATTATTAATACTTTTTTTATTTGCCTCTCACGGCATTTTTGCGCAAACTGTAATCACAAACGGACAAGAAGTGTCAGGGACATGGAAAAAATCTGAATCTCCGTATATAATTGACGGAGAGGCTATTGTTCCTAAAGGTAAAACCTTGAAAATTAAGAAAGGAGTGGTTGTTAAGTTTAAAACCGGAACAGAAAGAGATTACAGAATTTCAGGAACGATGAGCAGAAGATTTAATTTGGGTTTTCTTAGAGTAGAAGGTAAGTTGGTTGCAAAAGGTTCAAAAGATGACAGGATATTATTTACGCGCAAAGGATCAGGTAATTGGGGAAATGTTTTTATAAATTCAAAAGATAACGGAATAGTTTTGAAGTATTGCATATTTGAGTATTCTTTTTATATAAGAGGAATTACTGAAAGCGATAATGCTACAGGTGCTCTGTCTTTTTATAATTCTACAGGCTTGGTAGAATATTGTACTTTCAGAAATAACGGATGGACAGCTTTAAATTGCAAGGAAAAATCTACACCAACTTTTAAAAATTTAACAATTGTAGGAAATCAATATGGTTTTGAATGTAATTCTCAATCTACACCAAATATTATTAATTGTATTATTTGGAATAACAACACACCATTTTTTGTAAACGGCAACAGTATGCCTAAAGTCTCTTATAGTTTGTTGCAAGATAAAAGTTTAGATATTAGCTATGATAAAGGTAATAATATTTATTTCAGTGACCCGAAATTTTCAAATGTAATGAAAAATGACTATAGTATCACAAAAGGTTCTCCTTGTTATAAAACCGGAAAGGGCGATGAAAATATTGGTGCGGAACAGCATTAAATATTAAACAAAATATCAAGAAAATTAAAGTCTCAATTTATTGGGACTTTTTTTGTTTATTATTTTAAGTAATGGCATATTTACACTTTTTATAAGAAAGAGCTTTGACATTACCGAAGATTGCAAGAAGATATTCAGAGCATATTCATTCAAAAGAACTTTCAAGTTTAATTGAATTGAATAAGGAATTTCATGCCTTACTTCGAGGTCTTCACGCATCGGCATCATCTCTTTTTGCAGCTTCGATTATTAAGAATAATAAACAAACACATCTTTTTATTCTTTCTGATAAAGAAAAAGCAGCATATTTTCAAAATGATCTGAAAGAGATATTCCCTAAAAAAGAAATCTTATTTTTCCCGTCTTCATACAAAAGATCTGCTGTAAAAAGTGAGAACATAAAGATTGATGCCGGTAGTGTAATAATGCGAACCGAGGTTTTAAGTAATATTCAGGATTGCAATGAATGTGTTGTTGTAAGTTATCCCGAAGCATTAATTGAGAAGGTTTCAAGCAAGGAAAACCTAAAAAAAAACACACTTGAACTGAAAAAGGGCGAAGAAGTTCCAATTAATTTTGTTGAGGAAATGTTAATTGAATACGGTTTCGAGATTGTTGATTTTGTTTATGAACCCGGACAATTTGCCGTTAGAGGAAGCATTGTAGATATTTTTTCATTCTCAAATGACTTTCCTTACAGAATTGATTTTTTTGATGACGAAATAGATTCTGTAAGAACATTTGATACTGTTTCTCAATTATCAAAAGCAAAGTTTAATAAAATTTCAATTGTTCCGGATATTCAAAATAAAACTTCAGCAAAAAATAAAACATCCTTTTTAAAATTTATTAATGAAAATACTTTGGTTTGGTCGGATGATTTCAATATGTTATTTGATAAGATAAAACAAATTCCTGAAACGGATGACTATGCAAATCTAATTACTGTAAAAGAAACTGCTGAAGATTTTAAAAGATTTTCTACTGTTGAGTTTTCAAATTCATCTTTTTTTAATGCAGATAAGATATTTAATTTTAACATTACAAAGCATGTTCAATTAAATAAGAACTTTGAATTATTGGCAAATCAATTGCTTGATTTTCAGGATAAAGCTTATCAAAATTATGTAGTTTCAAATAATGAAAAGCAGATTATTCGTTTAAATGAAATATTGAGATCAGAAGAGATTATTTCAACGCTAAATATTTCAGATGCAAAGGAACATATAAGAGATAGTTTTTCTGTTTGCGAAGGTGTGATGCATGAAGGATTTATTGATCATGATTTGAAATTAAATTGTTATACCGAACATCAAATCTACGGTCGTTATCATAAATTTATATTAAGAAGTGCTGCCTATCATAAGAATAAGGAAACACTTACTTTAAGAGAGATCAACAGTTTGCAAACCGGTGATTTTGTTGTACACAGCGATCATGGTATAGGGCGTTTCGGAGGTTTGCAAATTATTGAAAACAGCGGGAATAAGCAAGAAGCAATTCGCTTGGTTTATAAGGATAATGATATTTTACTGGTTAATATTCATAATCTTCATAAAATATCAAAATATAAAGGCAAAGAAGGAACACATCCGAGGATCTATAAGTTGGGTTCTTCGGCATGGCAAACAAAGAAAAAGAAAACTAAAAGTCGTGTTAAGGACATTGCCCGCGAATTAATAGCTCTTTATGCAAAACGAAAACAGGAAAAGGGATTTGCATTTGCCCAAGATACTTATTTACAGCATGCTTTAGAGTCATCATTTATTTATGAAGATACTCCCGATCAAACTAAATCAACTGAAGCTGTTAAAACAGATATGGAATCGGATGTTCCTATGGACAGATTGGTCTGCGGGGATGTAGGTTTCGGAAAAACAGAAGTTGCAATACGTGCTGCATTTAAAGCTGTTGCTGATAATAAGCAAGTAGCAATATTGGTCCCTACAACCGTTTTAACATTACAACATTTTAAAACTTTTGCATCTCGTTTAAAAGACTTTCCTTGTAATGTCGATTTTATCAGTCGATTAAAAACTACTGCTCAACAAAATGATACTTTAAAACGATTGGCAGCAGGTGAGATTGATATAATTATAGGCACGCATCGTATTGTCAGTAAAGATGTTAAGTTTAAAGATTTAGGTTTGATGATAATTGATGAGGAGCAAAAGTTCGGAGTTTCCGTTAAGGAAAAACTTAAAGCATTAAAAATTAATGTAGATACTTTAACATTAACAGCAACACCGATTCCGAGAACTTTACAATTCTCGTTAATGGGTGCAAGAGATCTTTCAATTATTAATACTCCGCCATTGAACCGCTATCCCATTCACACTGAATTACACAGGTTTGATAAAAATATTATTAAGGAAGCTGTTGATTATGAATACAGAAGAAACGGACAAGTATTTTTTATTCATAATCGAATTGATAATATATATGAGATAGAATCTTTGATAAACCGACTTAATCCTAATGTCAGAACCGCAGTGATGCACGGAAGAATGAAACCGAAAGAGTTGGAAAAAACCTTGACCGGTTTCATTAATGAAGACTACGGTATTCTTATTGCTACCACAATTATTGAATCGGGCTTGGATATTCCGAATGCTAATACAATCATCATTAATAATGCACAGAATTTCGGTTTGAGTGATTTGCATCAGCTTAGGGGCAGGGTAGGGCGTTCAAACAAGAAAGCATTTTGTTATTTGCTTGCACCTCCTATGTCGGCATTAACACCTGAAGCAAGGCAACGATTAAGAGCTGTTGAAACATTCTCAGAACTCGGCAGCGGTTTTAATATAGCCATGCAAGACCTTGATATTAGAGGAGCAGGTAATATGCTCGGCGGTGAACAAAGCGGTTTTATTTCTGATATTGGTTTTGAAACTTATCATAAGATATTGGATGAGGCTATGCTTGAACTGCGAGAAGAAGAATTTAAAGAACTTTTTAAAGAAAAGCAAAAAACTCCGGCTGAAATTAATGAAGAAGACATCAAGTTTGTTAATGATTGCCATATAGATACAGATTTAGAAGTAAGATTTACGGAAAGCTATATCGAAAACAATGAAGAGCGTTTAAAACTGTACAGAAAATTAGACGGTATTAAAGACGAGCAAGAATTACAAGAATTTGAAGCCGAATTAAAAGATCGTTTCGGAAAGATACCGAAAGCAAGTCTGGAATTATTAAGTGCAGTTCGTTTAAGAAGAAAAGCAATGTCGCTCGGCATGGAGAAAATATTGCTGCGAAACAAAAAAATGGTGTGTTATTTAGTATCTGATCAAGAATCAATGTATTATAAATCGGATGTATTCGGAGACCTTATTGAGTTCTTGAAGAAATACCCGAAAAAAACAAGCTTAAAAGAAAGAAAAGATAAACTTACCATGACTTTTCAAGATATTAAGTCTATAAAAGATGCGATTGCTGTTTTGGGTGTGATAAAATGATATTTTATTTTTGAGTTTTGCCGAAAATATAAGCACCATAGGTGCAATCTCTTTGTAACACGGTACGGAAGTGCCGTGAAAGCAGCGAATTATATAATATTAGTTCCGTAGGAACGTACTGTTAACTTGACATGTAATATAAAACAAAGACCATTCCTACAGGACTTAGTATAATAATATTTGATGAAGTTCGGCACTTTCGTACCGAGTTACAAAGAGGTCAAGCCTACGGCTTTAAAATCCAATTTTATTTATAATATCTGAAAATAATAATTGTTATTTGATTAAAAAATAAATATTTTTAACGGCATTATTTCAAATATTCTCTTATTCTAAAATTATATTATATGAAGTCATTTATATTAATTTTCGTTTGTTTGTTTATAAGCATGTTGTCTTATTCACAGGCAATAGAGTTTGTGCCGAAAGATACTGTTTATATCGGGGCTGAAAGAGCCGTTAAGTCACCGTCTGCATATTTTGCTGAAAAGCACGAAAATGTATATGTACTGATTGATGAAGGAACATATTATTTGGATAATGAAATTTTTGTCAGCGGAAAATTTATTATTATTGAAGGGAAAGGTTTAGTAAATCTCTATTGTAAGGTATTATACAGTAATGTAATGTGGATAAGCGGTGAAAATATTGTTGTAAAAAATATCCGAATGAAGCATTTTGAACCGGGAGGAATCGAAGGCCAAAATTGTTCAGGCAGAGTATTAGCGTTCGATAATGCAAACAATATAACCGTAGAGAGCTGCGATTTAAACGGATGCGGACTTGCAGGTTTACATGATAACATGGGCAACTCTAATATCTTTATTAAAAATAATTATATTCATAATAATTCTGTAGGAGCATATACCGACATAGACGGTAGTGTATGGTTAGAAGCCGTTGACGACCACCCGGTTTTTACATTTGAGAATAATCGAATAGAAAACAATGGTACAGACAGAATTAAAGAAGAAGATTAGGCTCTTATTTTTAGGTAGTTGTATAGTTTTGAAAAAGTGTAGATACAATCTGCTATTAGCTTTTTGTTCTTTATTGTTACTGTGATTAACGGGGATTTTAAATTTTTCATACGAGATAATTTTGTTATGTTGATAAAAAAATAATAGGTTCTATATTTACCGGCATATATTTTTCAGGGCTTCACTTTGAGTGAAACCCTGAATTTGACATCCTCTATTCTTTCACAATTTTTCTTGTAAATAATTTTTATCTGTTTGAATGCTGATAATGTAAATACCACTGAGCCGTCTGCTTGATTGGGCAATGTTAACCTTAATTCTTGATTATTAATTTAGTTTGCGAACTCTTATTTGTAAAAATTTTTATAATATATACACCACTCTTTAGTTCTGAAATGTCAATTCTTCCGGAAGGTGAATTAATTTTTATTGTTTTGAGTTTGCGGCCTTGTATATCAAATAATTCAAATAAAATCGGATTATCATTTACTAAGTCATATCTTATTTCGTCTTTTGCAGGATTAGGATATAGTTTTAGGTTTTCATCGATTCCGATTTCTTTAATATTGACAAAATCGCAATTTAGTGCAAAATCCATCACTTCGTCTTGCCCTGCCCTAATTCCGAGTATCGTAGGATGAACTTCAAAATCCGGAATTATCCCCACTCTTTGAGTTGGAGTATAA
>JAUVIG010000385.1 GCA_030592825.1 Chlorobiota bacterium
AAAACACTTGCCGTATTTACTGTTATGTCTTTATGTTGTTTTTTTATTTTTTGAAGCACATCTTCCAATTCAGCTTTTAAATATGCAATTTCATCTCCCATTGAACCCGTTGCATCAACTACAAAGGCTATATCTGCAAAATCGGGAATATTACATTGTGCAGGTATGTTTATAAAATTGATTCCGTCATGAAATTTTTCCGGTTTATTTAATTTAAAGGATTGGTTTTCATTTCTTACATCAATGATCAAATCTTTTGAAGAGAATGTACTGTCATACATATTCATCCATAATTCGGCTTTGCCGGTATTATCAGTTGATGCAGTCCAAATCGTATCTCCTTTCTTTGTTTTAAGATATACGGTGGCATTAACAACCGGCCTGTCGGAATAATTTGTAACTTGAACGCAATAACGTTCTTGAGGCATTATTTGCCAAATACTTTTGTACGATTTTAATTGATTATCTGAAATATCTTGCCACAGTTCCCATTTGCCGTAATCATTAAGTTCCCCTGCAGTTAATAATCCGCTTCTGACATCTTTGTCTGCATCAGTTTCAGATCCGAATCCAACGGATTTTTCGCGTTCGTATGCAACACTTTCTTCAGAATGATAAACTGACACAGGTACATATCTGTCTTCATCTCTTTTGAGTTTGCCAGATTTTTTTGAATAAAAGATCCCTTTTCGTGTATCATCGGAAGCGACATCAGATATACTTGTAACAACTACTTCATCAAGATCATCGGATTCAGGAATCATTATTACATTTAAAATGTTTCCTGTTATTTCTTTTTCAATTGTTTTCATTCCTATGTATGAAAATATAAGGGTGTTAACATAAGACGTAACATTAACGGAATATGTTCCGTCAGCTTTCGTTACAGTACTTATTTTTGTTCCTTTTGCTTGAACCAATACACCGGGAAATGCTTCTCCGGTCTCATCTGTTACAAGTCCGGTTATTATATTTTGTGAATTGCTGAATCCTGTTATAAGGAGCAATGAAATGAGGAGGATAATTATTTGTTTCATAATTTAAGGTTTAAAAGGTTATCACTTATTATATAGATTATTTTATTCTGAATTTTCCATAAACTTATTAATTTTATGACAAATCAATTTTGATAATCCCTTAAATTTAAATTTGTTTTTATTATTCAGATTATTAAATTTGAGTCCACTCCGAAAAGTGTCGGTGTGAATATCTTTGCAAAAAGGCAATAACATTATTGGCTTATAATCAGTTAATTAACAAATTCACGCCGACACTAAAACACATAAAATTGAGTTTTTTAGACTTTTCGGAGTAGTCTCAAATTTGAATAATAAAAAACATCCCATATGAATATGGGATGCTTAACTTATGAAAAAAACACTCAAATTACTGTAAACTTCTTACAATAATTTACTTTTAATGATCAAAATCAATTTCTTTTTCTTTTGGCAGTTTATTTTATATTAGTTTAATCTAACCAATCTTGTTTTTATTCAGTAATAATAAGTTTAACTGTTTTAGAGAATTTACCGGCTGATATTATTTGAAGATAATATATTCCTGCTGATCTATCGGAAACATTTATTTGTATTCGATCTGTGTTGATTTTATTGGTATTTATGTTAATTTTTCTGCCGTAAAAATCGTACATATTTAATTGAATATTATTGCCTTCAATATTGTTTAATCGGATAATTACAATATCTCTTGCAGGATTAGGATATACTGCAAATGATACATTATTTTCTAATTTAGAAATTGAAGATGTACTTTCAAAATTTGCAATTAGTGTTCTGTCATCATCTACATTAAAACTATAGACAGCATCAACCGAAACGATTATATCGTTTTCGGTCCAGCTTGCAAAATTGTATCCTGTTTCGGGTGTAGCAGTTAATTCAGCAGTTGCACCGTCATTATAAGTTCCGGTTCCGGTTATTGTGCCGCCTTGGCTTGGGTTTGCTGTTGCCGAAATTTCAAAAGTTGTAACATCTGTGCCAACGTAAATATTTCTTGATTCTAATGTTAATTCGGCAGCAATTGTATTATCAATTTTACACATATAAATACCTGCATCATCACCACTGTTATAGTTTATTATTGAATATGTACTGCTTACGGCACCACTAATTGCCGCATCATCTTTATACCATTGATAAGTATTTGCTGTTCCGCCCACTGTTACAGTTAAATCTAAATTATCACCTGCATTTGGCGTATAATGTTCCACACTACCGACTTTTGCTTGTGGTGAATAATCAAAATAATTTCCAACATCAATATTCGGCTCAATATCTTCAAAAGTAAATTTGTTATTAAAAATATACAGATAATCCATATATGTTAATGCAGATAAATCGGGCAGGCTTTCAAATTGATTATCATTCAAAAAAAGCATGGATAAGTTTGTTAAATTATTAATTTCCGTTGGAATACTGCCGGTTAATTGATTATAATACAAACAAAGGTCGGTTAAATTCGTTAAATTATTGATTTCCGAAGGAATACTACCGGTTAATTGATTAGCTCCTAAATCAAGCTCGGTTAAATTCGATAAATTACCGATTTCAGTCGGAATACTTCCTGTTAATTGGTTAATATCTAAATAAAGATATTGTAAACTCGTTAAATTACCTGTTTCCGCCGGAATACTTCCGGTTAATTGATTATTAGTCAAATAGAGGTGGGTTAGATTTGTTAAATTACCAATTTCAAAAGGAATGCTGCCGGCTACTTGAGTACTTTGCAAATAAAGGTGGGTTAAACTTGTTAAACTTCCAATTTCTGTCGGAATACCTCCGGTTAATTGATTATGAGACAAATAAAGCTCAGTTAAACTCGTTAAATTACCAATTTCCGTTGGAATACTTCCGGTTAATTGATTAGTCTGCAACCAAAGCACAGTTAAACTTGTTAAATTACCGATTTCTGCGGGAATACTTCCGGTTATTTGATTATGAGCCAAATAAAGCTCGGTTAAACTTTTTAAAGAATCAATTCCGGCCGGAATACTTCCGCATAAATGATTATAAAGCAAAAGAATACTTGTAACTCTGCCGTTACCGTCTAATAAAATGCCGTACCAATTTGCTACCTTGTCAGTGAGCCAATTAGCGTTATTAGTCCAATTATCTCCGTCTGTGGCATTGTAAAGAGAAACGAGTGCAAGTGAGTCTTCAACGTTTGCTTTGCCTTTGTAAGTTGTTTTATTTCTGTTTTTTTCAAGTTCTCGCAGTTGTTCTTTTTCTAATAACTGCTTATTCATCATATTATTTTTATGATAATTAAGCCGGAAATCTTCTTCCTGCAGATTATTATACCCTGCGTTTTCGGGTATGTCATTTTGTGCAAACAATGTTGTTGCAACAAAAAATACTGTTAAAAATGTTAATAAATTTTTCATAATAAAGGAAATTTTAAAATTTAAGTGTAATTCCTGCTTTTAAAAATGAAATGCCATAACCGACTTCAGCAAATACACCCAATTTAGATGACATCATATATCTTCCGCCGGCAAATACATCATGAACAAAATACGCATCATTATCAGAGACATTCACAAAATCAGATGTATATGTATATTTACTGAATCTTACACCTGTATGAATTCCTCCGTAAACATCAAATTTTTCAGTATTTAAAAATCCCAAATGAAAAACACCTCTGGCTGCAATAACAGTATTTGTATATTTATAGGTATAATCATATCCGTATAAACTTCCGTTATCCCAAGTTGTTCTGAAAGATCCGAATCCTCCTACAGAAATAACTCCTACATCGGGTAAATCAATTATACCGACTTCAAAACTTGCATTAAAGGAAGGCATGGGTGCTAAAGTTGAAATACCTGTGTATCCGGAGCTGTATCCCCATCCTAAACCTATTCCGGCATTTAAAGCCATATCTCCGTTTTTAAACACTTGTTGTGCATTTGCAGATAATACTGCAATTACTATAAATAATGAAACAAATAATTTTTTAAACATAATTTTATGGTATTTAATTAAAATATAAAAATAAATTATAATAGTTAGAATCGTAAAAAGCTTGATCACAAGATTATTAATCCGTCAGTGTAGGAGTTAGTCGTAAAGTCCACCGGACCGTGCCGTTATCATTGGACTCTTCTACCACTGAACCGGTGTTTA
>JAUVIG010000327.1 GCA_030592825.1 Chlorobiota bacterium
CCCAAAAATGCAAGGTATCTTTCCCTTCCGGCATCTTCTCCTGTTATTTCTAAAATTGCATTGTCAATTTCGTAAGCAGCTTTTGATTTTTCTAATTTTGTGCCTCTTTCATCAGTGTTTTTATAGGGAGGGTTTAATAAAAAAGCAATCGGTTTGTTTATTTCTAAATTCTTGACATTCAGCTCTTTTTCAAGTTTTTCAATATATTCTTTTGCAGGAATATCAAGAAAATTTAATCCTTCGTTTGTTGATGTTTTAGGAATTACGGTAAAACCTGTTTCAATATGAAAAGGGTCTATTCGCATACGGCGTTCAATTGTTCTTAACAAATCCGGTTGCAGTTCGGAAATAATTTTATGTTTCAGTTTCCCTTTCCAACTTGAAATTAAGTTGCCGGAACCACCTGCTGGATCAAATACTATATAATCTTCTTCAATTTTTTCAGGGAGGTTTTTATTTGCAAATCTCAATGCAAATTTGCTTAAATTATCATCGGTAAAAAATATTCCGTGATGTTTAACATATTCGGAATCAATTGCCGCCAAAGCTTCGTCAAATCTGCCGAAGTAATAATCTGTTGTCAGTCCGGAACCTTCGTTTGTAAAAATATAATGTGTTTCAATGTATTTTTTTAGGTCGTTAAAATGTTTAGGGTTAATTGCAACAGGTTCGCTTAATCTTTGCCCTTTAAAACCTACAACTTGAAAAGTTTCGGTATATTCGTTTGTAGCAATTGTGCTTGTAATATCCCAATAGGCAACAATTGAATAAAAACAATGAACTGCATCTATAGGATTATCAAAAAACTTTTTAAAATATTCTATCGAATGAATAAAATTATGTGTGTTTATTTGAATTCGTTCGGAGTCAATATTTTTTAAAACGTTTAAAATTTCATGAATTTCGTATTCTAAACTTTTTGCACCTTTTTCTTTTTCGGTAAAAAAATTAAGGTCTAAATTTTTGGGTTCGAGCCAATATATTGCAGAATTTTGTATTTCTTTTTTGCTTTGGTTTGTAGTTTTTCTTGCGTTTTGTTTTCCTATTTTGTTGGGAGCAATATTTGCATCTGATGAGTGAGCTTGAATAACAGCAAATTCCGGAATTTTATTTACTTTCCAAATACCTGCAAATTTATGAGCAATAACAATTATAGTTGTATATGCAAGCCCGAACTTTTTTTGATAATGCAATGCTTGATAAAATCCGGCAAGCCAATCGGAGTAATTTGATTTTGCTTCAACAATTAAAGTTCCTTCAATGTAGATGTCGGCATTGTTTGCATCAGATTCAATTATAAATTTATCTTTAAAAAGTTTTTTGAACAAAGGATAAAGCAAAGGTCTTTTTGCATCTTCGTTACTGTCACTTTTTATGTATTCTTTAAGTTGTTTTAATTCACTGAAATATACATTTTTTTTTGCCATCTGATAATTGCTTGTATTTATTAATCCCCCCAAATATAAAAACAAAAACCTTCAATAAAAAATCAAACAGAATTATATGTTTTAATAATACTTTTCACCTTTTCAACAATCAATTCCGCAGATTTTTTCTTTGCAAATTCAATATCAACAGGATATTTAAATAAAGGATAAATTTGTATTAAATCATTTTGTAATTCAGATGATGTCAGTTCAGATATTCCGCAAATAACTGCTACAGGTATATTATATTCTTCTGCTTTTTCAATTATTTTCCCTGTTATTTTTCCTTGAAAACTTTGTATGTCAAATTTACCTTCTCCTGTTATTATTAAATCAGTATCTTTAATTTTTGATTCAAAATCAGCTAACCGGAGTAAAGTGTCAGAACCTGATTGAAGTTCAGCACGTAAAAATGCAAAAGCCCCCGCTCCAAAACCACCGGCAGCACCTCCTCCTATTAATTTTGAAACGTCTTTTCCGTATTTTTGTTTAATTATCTTTGCAATATTTCTTAAACCTGCATCTAATATTTTCAGGTCATCTTGGTTTGCACCTTTTTGTTCCGAATATGTAAACGCAGCACCGGACTTTCCGTATAAAACATTTTCAACATCGTATAAAGCAATAATTTCAATATTATCAAAAGGGAAAACAACTTCTGTATCGTCAATATATGAAATGTTTATAAGGTTTTTACCCAAGGGATTAATTACTTCTCCCGATTTTGTTAAAAACTTATAGCCCAAAGCTCCTGCAGCTCCTGTTCCCGCATCTGTTGTTGCACTTCCGCCTAAACCTAAAATTATTTTTTTTGCTCCTTTTTTTACGGCATCCAAAATCATTTCACCTGTACCGTATGTGCTTGTTAGTAAAGGATTTCTTTCTTTTTCTTTCAGCAGAAAAAGTCCTGATGCTTCCGATATATCTATTACAGCAGTTTGATTATCGGAGGAGTAATAATATTGCACACTAATTTTTCTGAATAAAGGGTTATTTACTTCTGTATTTATTTTTTTGCATTTAAAAAAACGAGACAAAATGTCAGCAGTGCCTTCACCACCGTCAGCAACCGGAATTCTATGTATCAACAAATCATTTCGGACTGAGGTAATACCTTTCCGGACTGCTGCTGTAACCTGTTCGGCAGTTAAAGTATATTTGAATTTATCAAAAGCAAGAAGTATTTTTTTCAAGACTTATTTCTTTTAGATCATGATTTGTATTAAATTTGATTATATCTGAAAAAGGAATAATAAAAAATAGGTTTTTTGGAAGTTTCCAAAAAAAAACCGAAATTGTTTGGTATTAATAAAATATCAAATTGTTACATTGTTTCATTGCTACATTGCTGTTTTTTAACAATGAAGCAATGAAACAATGTAACAATTTGTAAATATAAACAACAAAATTATAAACAACATGTTTGTTTATAATTTTCAGTAATGGTATAATTCTGTAAATTTAATTAAATTTGCGACTGTAAAATTATAAACTAAAATTAATTTATGAACAAAACCCAAAAACTTTCGGATGCTGTGATAGAAGGGATGGTTGAAAAAAAAGCAAAAAACATTGTTAAGATAAATTTCCAAGGAATAAAGAATGCCGTTGCCGATTACTTTATTATTTGTGAAGCTGCTACAAATAAACAAGTTGCAGCCGTTTCAGATTCTGTAGAAAAAAACGTTAGTATTACAATAAAGGAGAAACCGATACATAAAGAGGGCATTGAAAATTCCGAATGGATAATATTAGATTATTTTGATGTTGTTGTTCATATTTTTCAAACTGAATTTAGAGAATTATACAAATTGGAAGAACTTTGGGCAGATGCGGAAATCACAAAGATTGACGTAAAATATACAAGTATTGAAAACTAAAATTTATGTAAATGTCAGATAATAAAAAAGATAATAAGAGTAAGATTCCGGAGAAAAACAAAGGAAAAGGAAATAAACCCGATAACAATAGTTTATTTAAAGGCGGCAATAAAAATACAATTTATATTTTTATTGCAATTGCTGTTGTTTTTTTCATTTTAAATTATGCTTCAAATCAGGAAACTTCTGTAAAGATCAGTCAATTGAGATTTGAAACAAAAATGGTTTCTAAAGATGCTGTTGAAAAAGTTAATGTAGTAAATCATGAAAAAGTTGAGGTATTTATCAAAGAAAGCTACTTAAGTGATTCTGAATTTAGTGATATCAGTTCGACAGGAAGCAGCGGGTTCTTCGGTCAGTCACCTCATTATTACTTCACAATAGGATCAGTTGAAGTATTTGAAAAAACAATGAATGAATTGGAAAATAATATTGAGAGAGAGAATAGAGTTCCCATACATTATGAAACCAGAACAAATGTTTTTGGTGAATTAATGGGTTGGTTATTACCTTTGGTCATTATCATTGTTATTTGGATATTTATTTTCCGCAGAATGGGCGGAGGAATGGGCGGCGGCGGCGGTGGAATTTTCAATGTCGGCCGTTCAAAAGCGAAATTATTTGATGGCGAAAAAACAAAAATCAAAATAAACTTTACTAATGTTGCCGGGCTTGAAGAGGCCAAAATTGAAGTTCAGGAAATAGTTGATTTTTTAAAAAATCCTGAAAAGTATACAAAATTAGGCGGTAAAATACCGAAAGGCGCATTATTGGTAGGCCCTCCCGGAACAGGGAAAACTTTATTGGCAAAAGCAGTTGCCGGAGAAGCAAATGTACCATTCTTTTCATTATCGGGATCTGATTTTGTAGAAATGTTTGTGGGTGTTGGTGCTTCACGTGTAAGAGATCTTTTTTCTCAAGCAAAACAAAAATCGCCTTGTATTGTATTCATTGATGAAATTGATGCAATCGGAAGAACAAGAAGCAGAGGTGCAAGCCTCGGGGGTAATGATGAGAGAGAAAATACACTCAATCAACTTCTTACTGAAATGGATGGCTTTGACACAAATACAGGGGTTATTATTCTTGCTGCAACTAACAGGGCAGATATCCTTGATCCTGCTTTAATGAGAGCCGGAAGATTTGACAGACAAATTCATGTTGAACTTCCTGATCTTACAGAACGTGAAGATATTTTTAAAGTACATATAAAACCACTAAAATTAGGCGATGACGTTAATATTCAAAAACTTTCTAAACAAACACCCGGTTTTTCGGGGGCAGATATTGCAAATGTATGTAATGAAGCAGCATTAATAGCAGCAAGGAAGGATAAGGGAAGTGTTTGCCATCAAGATTTTCATGA
>JAUVIG010000091.1 GCA_030592825.1 Chlorobiota bacterium
GAAACCTCAGAAAATTATGAGCGGAACATATTTTTATAAAGTGATTATTGATGATAAGATATTTACTAAAAAATTGATTTATCTGAAATAATAAAAACAAGAAAATATGAACCTCATCACTTTTTTAACAGAAGTTTTTTAAAATAATCAGATTGTTTAATTAATCAAAAGATAAAAAATTATTAACAGAATTAACAATTATATATCTTACTTATAACGAGTAAGTTTACAATAAAACCTGACAAATTAACAAACTGATAATGGTAAATGTATAACCATTATTAGAAATTGAAGTTCTATTGTTGCTTATTATGGTAAAAAAAGGAATAAGCTAAAAAAGTAAAAAATCAGCAATTTGGCAGTACAGGAATGTTAATTGCCAGTCCGCCTTCTGATGTTTCCTTGTATTTAATGTTCATATCTTTGGCAGTTTCCCACATTGTTTTAATAACTGTATCAAGATTTACAACTGCATTTTCAGGGTTAATTGAAAGAGCTAAATTCGATGCAGTAACAGCTTTTATTGCACCCATAGCATTTCTTTCTATGCACGGTACTTGAACTAATCCTCCGACAGGATCACATGTTAATCCGAGATGATGTTCCATTGCAATTTCAGCTGCTTCTAACACCTGATCGGGAGTTCCGCCGTTAATATCAGCTAATCCGGCTGCTGCCATTGCTGATGACACACCAATTTCTGCTTGACAACCTCCCATAGCACCGGAAATTGTTGCACCTTTTTTAAATAAAGAAGCTATTTCACCTGCTGTAAGAAAAAACTCTATAATATCATTTTCACCTTTATAATTACCGAAACAATAATGGTACATTAACACAGCCGGAATAACACCCGATGCACCGTTAGTGGGAGAAGTTACAATGCGCCCCATAGATGCATTTTCTTCATTAACGGCAATTGCAAAACAACTTATCCACTTATTTATATTATTAAAAGTGGGTTCACATGCCTTGACTGCTTTTATCCATTCTTCACGGTCTTTAGTTTCAATATTATTCAAAAGACCGGCACTAAAATGTTTTGCTTTTCTTTTTACATTCAATCCTCCGGGTAAAGTTCCGCTTTTACAGCAACCTTGGTAGATACAATCAAGCATAGTATCCCATAATTCAAGTATCTTCTTTCTGATAAGTTCTTTACTGTTAAACTGAAGTTCATTCTCAAATACAATTTCAGAAATGCTTAATTTTGTAGAATCTATATATTTATCCAAGTCTCTTTCTGTATTTATCGGATACGGAAGATCTTTATATGTCTTTGTTTGTTTTTTATCAGCTTCTTTAACAATAAATCCTCCGCCTACAGAGTAATAAGTCTCACTAATGATTGAATTGTCAGACAATAAAGACCTGAATGTTAATGCGTTAGGGTGATATGGAAGTGGATATTCTCTGTAGATAATATCTTCTGAAGGATTAAAAAATATGTATTGATTATCAATAAATAATTGATTAGATTTATTTACTTTCTCAATATAATCAGGTATCTTATTTGTATCGACAGTTTCAGGATCAAAACCTTGAAGTCCCATAATTACGGCAACATCTGTACCGTGTCCTTTTCCTGTTTTTGATAATGAACCGTATAATTCAACTTCAACGGAAAGCACTTTATTATTCTTCAGCATATCCGTAAACTCAAGAGCTGCTTTCCAAGGTCCTAAAGTATGTGAGCTTGAAGGCCCTACTCCTGTTTTGAAAATATCGAAAATGCTTATTTGTTCCATTGGTTTACTATCCGGCTATCCAATTTTCAACTTTCAAATTCGGAACTCTATTAAATTCTTTTTCGTTGTTTGTAACAATCGGTATTCCCAAACTTAAAGCATGTAATGTTAGAGTATCTATCGTATAGTGATGGCTATCATTTTTTTCATCATAAAGCAAGTTCAATGCTTGTTAATTTTTCTTTTGCAGATTTTCTGAGTATAAAAGATTGCTTTACGTTTTCACTTATTCTATTTAATTCCTGCTCGTTTGGCAAATACACCAAAATATTAGCTAAATCAGTGTCAGAAATTGCAGGAATTGCAGCACCTGTTCTATACATAAAAACCTGTTTCAAAAACGCATCACTTTTTAAATAAAACAGTAAATAAAATGTATCTATTTTAGGTTTCCTGAAAATTCTAAAACCATTTGTGCAAATTGCGTTTTCAAATTCATCTGTTACATAAGCGGTTGCATGTTTATGAGAGCCTATCGAATTTCCTGCTACTGCTGTTATTATATCACCTTGTTTCAGTTCATAGCTTGCTCGACTAGGCAATTCGTAAGTATTTAAAGATGTTGAGTTTATAATTTCAAACGAATGTGTATTGATGTCAGAAAGTTCAACGTATTCGACTTGTTCTCCTGATTTTAATCTTTTGCTTTTTATTTTAATAATTTGCACTAAATCACCAAGTCTCGCCGAATTTCCTGTTTCTAATTTTTTTATTAACTCTCTATTTTCAGGTGAATAATAATCATAGTCAAATCTTCCGTTTAGTTCTGAATTTGATAATGAAAAAGAATTTTCTGAATTTATTTTTTCTTCTTTTTTGAAAAGTCTATAATCTTTAATTACAGTACTGTAATCTTCATCTAAAATCTGTTTTCCGTTTTTATCAATAGTTATTCTGCCATATGTATCTTTTAAATATTCGGGTGTTCCGTTTTTATTGCCTTGATAACCAAGTTTATCAATTTTACTGAAAAATACATTATATGTTTTAGAAATTGTATCGCTATTTTTTTGAATGAAAAGCAAAGAGGCTTTAACCCCTGTTCCGTATGGAATAAACGTTTCTTGCGGTAATCTGACAACTGAAATAATATTTGCTTTTTCTTTCAGGTATAAACGCAAATATTCTAATGATGAATTTTCAAAAATTCCGTTTGGAAGCACTATTCCAAGTCGTCCGCCCGGTTTTAAAAGTTGTATACTTCTTTCAATAAATAAGATGTCCGGAACTTGTCCTGATTGTATTTTTTTTGATTTATAGTATATATTCTCGTGTTTTGTCCATTTATGACCAAGTTCGTATTTTGCAAGTTGTTTTTGATTTGAAATTCGTCCTTGCGATCCAAAAGGCGGATTTGTCAAAACAATATCAAAGGAATTTTGCAAATATTTAAGTTTTGAAAAATCTGCAAATTGTAAACTTAATTCGTCAATATCTGATAGAGCATTATTGCACAATATATTTGCATCACCATCACATTCAAGCAAAAATTTCATCTTTGCAATTTGTGTGATACGTTGATTAATTTCTATTCCAAAAATATTTTCTTTTGTATATTCTTGTAAATCAATTCCTTTATTGTTTTTTTCAATGTATTTTAAGGCTGAAAAAATAAATCCGCCTGTTCCGCAAGCAGGGTCAATAATTTTTTCGTTTGGTTTTAGTTGCAGGATTTCAACGCAAAAATCAATCACAGGTTCCGGTGTAAAAAACTGTCCTCGTCCGCCTTTTGCTTGTCTTCCGAGAAATTTTTGAAATGCAAGTCCTTTTGCGTCTTTTGTAGAGTTATGAAAATCTACACTTTGTAACTTATTTACAAGATATGCTAATGATTGAAAACTTAATATAAACTTTTCTTTTTCATCAAAAATGTCTTTATATTCTGTTTTTGTTTTTTCTAAAAGTTTATCTATCCTTTTTAGAAATGCACTTGTTTTTGTTCCCGAATTTATATCAATGATTTCCTGTTTTGAAATTGTAAACAGTTGTTTATCACTCTTTTCATCAGTAAATTTTATGAACAGTATTTTTATAAATTCATCAAGCACTTGTTGCTCAGAAAGTCCGTCATTTGCATAAATATAATTATGAATTTCTTCAAATTTTTTCAGCAAATTGCTTTCTTGTGATAAAAATAATTTTGTGTCAAACATAATTTTCAATTTTGTGTCAAAAGTATAACACAAATGTGTAAAAAACAATTTATTCAGGATAAATTACATTTCTATTGTCAATTTGCATTTCAGTTTCATTTATAGCATCGTCTATGCTGAAAGTTTCATATACTTCTTGAAAACTGTCAAACCATTCATCTGTAATACTTAACATTTCTTTTTTGTCTTCAATGAAAACAAAACCTATGATGTAATTTTGTTGTAAATGATTTGTATCAGCACTTGATGATTCTAAATGTTGCGGATTTGCAAATAAAAATTAGTGTTCGGAAAAACGTAAAAAAATGTCAATTGAAATGGCATTAAATTCATCGTTTCTTGGTGTTGCTTGCGTTCTTTCATTTGAACCGGAAGTTCCTGATACAAAGTGAGTTTCCAAAACTATAATTTTTGATGCAATATATTCAAGTCGTTGGTTAATCATTTCGTTTATCTCATTTCTTGTGTAATCTTTCAGCAAATCAATGGCTTTTGACTTATTAGTTTCTCGTTTTGGTTTATTTTTCAGATATTTTTTTATTTCTTCGTAGTCGTAAAGTGTGTTTGAATAATTCGTATTAAATTTCGGCAAATTTTCATTTATCCATTTTGAAATTTGCGGTTCAATTTCTTCATCTTGATTTATTTTGCTAAATTTTTCAGAATGGTTGAACAAAAATTTTTCTAATTTTTCTTTGTTGTAGAGTTTATGCCATTTTTCAGAGTTAGATTTTACACCTTTTGATTCAAGAACATACCATAAATCGCTGTTTTCGTGTTGAAAATAAAAATCGCCGTGATGATTTGGGTGTTTTTTTCCTTCCCACTTTTCACGGATTCTGTGAACAACATAATTTATATTTTCGAGATGATTTTTCAGTAATAATTCAGTTATTGAACCACTTACATATCCTTGTGCATTTGGGCTTAATCGTAAAGCTTCAAAAAATATTTCTAATGTCGTTTTGAAAACGTCACTTACAAATTTTTCAATCTTTTTAAATATTGTCATAATTTGTTTTTAATCAAAAATTTCACGTTCTTGTTCAGTTTGGTTTCTTTCTGACATAAAATCGTCAGAAAATTTATTCAGACTGTCAAAAAAAGATTGCCAAGGTTTGTGATACGGAATTAAAAATAAAGCATTGCCTACTTTTTTCAGATAAACCTTTGTATCGTCAATTTTGAAATCAACAGGAATTTTAAAAATTTGAAAATCTTTTTCGTTTATTATTTCTGCTGTTATCATAATTTATAATTGTTTTTTATAATCTTATTCGTAAAGATACTGTTTCTTGCCTCATTTTCCAAAAAATACTTGACTATTACAATACATCAAGTTATACTCCCGGTTTTCCCAACAATTCAAACATTTTCTTTTTATAGGCTTCAACACCGGGTTGGTCAAAGGGGTTTACATCAAGAATATATCCGCTGATACCACATGCTTTTTCAAAAAAATATATTAATTCTCCGATATGATATTCATTAACTTCGGGAATAGTAATTCTGATATTCGGTACTTTGCCTTCGAGATGTGCCATTGTGGTTCCTTGCTCTGCACTTTTATTTATAACTTCAATACGTTTACCTGCAAGATAATTCAGCTTATCAAGATTTGCTTCGTCTTCTTCCAATACAATTTTATTCTTTGCTTTCTCAACTGAAATAACTGTCTCAAAAAGATTGCGTTTTCCGTCCTGAACATATTGTCCCATAGAATGCAAATCTGTTGTATAACTGACACTTGCAGGAAAGATACCTTTTCCGTCTTTGCCTTCACTTTCACCATATAATTGCTTCCACCATTCAGCAATAAATGATAGTTTCGGATTGTAATTCACGAGAATCTCAATTGAGTATAAATTTTGATACAACAAATTTCTGGTAATGGCATATATTTCAGCCGGATTATTTTCAAACTCAACCTTATCGGAAGTCTTTGCAGTCATTTCTTTGGCTCCCTCAATTAATTTGCGAATATTAAATCCTGCAAAAGCAATCGGAATTAATCCGACAGGTGTTAAAACAGAAAAGCGACCGCCTACATCATCAGGTATAACAAAAGTTTTATAGTTTTCTTTATCGGAAAGCTGCTTTAATGCTCCTTTTTCCTTATCAGTTACAGCAATTATTCTGTTTTTTGCTTCTTCTTTACCGTATTTATCTTCGAGGTCTTTTTTTAATAATCGGAAAGCAACAGCAGGTTCTGTAGTTGTTCCGGATTTAGAAATTATCGTTAAGGCATAATCTTTATTTTTAAGAAGTTCTCTTAACTCAAATAAATAATCCTCACTTAAATTTTGTCCGGCAAAAAGCATAACAGGATATCCTTGTTTTTCTTTCAGCAATGAAAAATTATCTGACAATGCTTCAATCACAGCCTTTGCACCAAGGTAAGATCCTCCTATTCCGATGGTTACCATGATATCGATTTTATCTTTCAAATTAATTACTGTTGTTTCAATATCATTAATAAGTTCTTCTGATATTTGATTAGGCAGATCAACCCAACCGAGAAAGTCGTTACCTTTGCCTTTTTTATTATGTAATAATTTGTTTGCTTCTTTTGCTTTTTCTTGGTATTGAACAACCGTATTTTTATCAATAAAGCTAATAGCGTTGTCTGTGATTATTTTCATGTTTTTAAATTTTAGATGCTGATTTATTATTTTTTCTGACGCTGATTTACGCTGATTTTTATGATTTTTTCGTTGCAGTTTTGCTCTAATTATTTTTGAAAAAATATTATTTTACATCTATTATCTGATAATTTCCGTTAAGTTTTGAAAGTTCATTGTAAATTTCGAAAGAGACCCAGGCATCTGTTGCAGCATATTTTAATTGGGCTGTGGTTAATTTATTATTTTCCCAATTCGATAACCTTGCTCCTTTTGAAATTCTGAACCCTAATACATTACCTGTTATTTTTTTTAATCCGTTATCTTCAATACCAAAGTCATCAACATATTTTTGAAGCTCAATAAATGCTTTCGGATTAAATTTGTTAAGTTTTTGAAGTGCTTTTATGTCATCCCTTATTGCAACACCTGTTTTAATAATATTTTCATCAGATAAAATACTTGCCAATTCTTTCGGTAAACCTATTTTATTTAATCGGAATAAAAATGCTTTTTCATCAGTAGCCAATTGTAATAATGCTACATGGTGAAATACACCTTTTTTGAATGCAGGGCGAGTTTCAGTATCAAATCCAACTATTGTTTGATTTTTTAATTCATCAATTGCAAAACGAATATCTTTTTTATTATCAATAAGATATATTTCACCTTCGAAAGATTTAACAGGTAGTTTTATTATAGATTCTTTGGGGATTTTTTTGTAAAATTTATTCATTAAATAATATCTCTTATTGTTAAACATGCTTCTCTTGGAATTAAATTTCCATAAATATATTGCATTAGAACATCTGAAAATTTGTCCATGGCAGTAATATTTGTCATTATTAAGTTATCAATAACATCAATATCAACTAATGATTTCCCATAGAAAAGACTTGTTTTATATCGAACTTCTCCTGTTTCAAAATTCATATCGAAATTGCCTATAAACTGCTCATAATTTAATCGTGTCAGAAGTTCCGCCATTCCGTCTCTCTTATTTTCAGGAATATTAGAGCTGAATATTGAAAATAATATAATCTTGTTTTCATTTTCCCGTACATCTATAATGAATTGAAATTTTCCATTATTTCCGCTAATTCCCAATATTACAACTGTTTTTTTTTCTAATGGTGAATATATCCAGTTTTTTTCTTCAAGATATTTAATGACCTGCTGAAACATAATTTAAATTTTTAGTAATATTCTTTTCTATTTTATTTTTATATCCTTTTTCTTGTTTTAAGGTAACATATTGATTTTTATTCATTTTAATATCCGGATAATTATCTGATAATAACTTATTAGATAAATGATAATAAAATGATTTAAAATATTTCTGCCAAAAATAATATTCTGATTCTTCTGTTTCATAAACTTCAATTAGCTCATTCTCATTTCGTTGTAAAAAACTATTTACAAATAATTGAATTAGTCTGTCATATTGAATACAATCAGAACTTTCAAAATAAACTTCTTTTTCAGGAAAATAGATATCCGGTAATGCATCTCTGTTCATTCTAACAGCATTCTCAATACGTAAACTATTATTTATATCTATAATATAACATACTCCGGTTAGTGAATTAAACAAATCAAAATGACTGATTTTCTGATTAATAAACTCCCAAATATTAATCGGTTTACAATGATATATCAACCATCTGTTCAGTTCTTTATCTCTGTCAATCCAGTCGTATAAGAATAAATATCCGTTTGCAGGGTTTTCGTATAAACTTAATAAAGGACCTTCAAAGTTAATAATATCAATTATTCGAATAAGTTTATGCTGTAATTTAAAGTCTGATATTTTTTCACCTTTTAATAATTCCATTTTTATTAAATAAAATTTTTGTTTTGCAAATAATACTGTTCATAATCTCTTTATTCTCATATTCATGAAACGTAAAATGCCCGAAATTATCCAAATTCGGTATATTGCCTATACCATCTTCTCTTTCAATTTTAATTTCGGCAACAGCATTACCCATATCTTCAATAAATACCTTTTTTAGATGCTTTCTTCTTTTATTGTATAAACTTTCATATTTACCAATTGCATTTGAATGTGAATTAAATACAGATAAACCGTATCCCATACACATCTTATCAGTATCGTCTAACATTCTTTGTGGAGGTTCATTTATCAAGTTTACCGGTATAAAATCATTTTTATCAGTTGTGTTGTGTACCCATCTGTATGCTAAAATGTTAATTTCGTTGTAATCCTCCGGCGGACAATTTTGATATATTTTCAGATATTTATGATATTTGAACTTTTTTGAATGCATTTTAATAATTGTGTCAGAATATTTACTTCTTCTTCTAAAAAAATTCGGTATTAATATTTTTTTCAGCAAATTTAATTCTTTTAATGAATAGTATATCTATCTTGTTTGGTTTTTTATTGTTTTTTGATTTTTCGGGATTGATTAAAAATGCAATTTCAGGTTTATTCCCGGAAACGGCAATATCAAAAGTTGATAATTGGGTATTAATTTGCCTGTCAGTTTGTTTAACTTTGTCAAGAAGATACTCTACGACCTCTTTATTTCCTTTTATAACTGCAATATCAAGGGCAGTTAAATTTTCAGAATTTTTCATATTTACATCAGCTTCTGTTTCAATAAGAAATTTTAAAGCATCAAAATTTCCTTGTTGTGCAACTGTCATTAAAGGTGTAAAATTATTTACATCTTGAGAATTAAAATCAGCATAATAATTATATAAAACTTGAAGAATTTCAACATCATTGTAATAAGCTGCTGTCATAGTCGCATCAGTACCGTATTCATTTTTATGATTCAAATCTGCTCCGTATTCACATAAATAATAAGCAGATAAAGGATAGCCGTAGGCTGCGGCATACATTAAAGAAGTATTCCCTGATTCATCTTCAGCATTCGGATTTGCTTTATTTTTAAGAAGAAGTTCAACAATTTCTACATGATTGTTTTTTACTGCTGATATCAATGCAGTAGTTTTATTGACAGGTTCAAGATTGACATCTGCTTCATATTGAATTAATAATTTACATAAATATAAATTACCTTTATCAGCCGCATACATTAACGGTGTTACATTATCCGCAGATTCTACATCAGGATTTACTCCGCCTTTTAAAAGATAATATGCTTTTTTATCATCTCCTTTATAAACAGCATTTAACAGTTCTTGCTCTTGTTGAGAAAAAGCATTTAATGCAGATAAAATTATTATTAATGCTGTAATTAAGAGCAATTTATATTTCATAAGTTGTGCAATTTTGATGTATTAAAAGGTTCTGCCATTATTTTACAGGAAATATCCTTTTATATATACAGTTATCTGACTGACTTAAATGATTATCTTATCAAGTATTCTTTTTTTAGAAGTTTCAAAATCGTCAAAGATATTTGTCAGCCTCTTAATTTCTTCTTTATAGATGCTTCTTTTTTCTTCTAATTTCAGTTCAAATTCTTTTATGTTAAAAATTTTATTGTATGTTTTCAATTTTTTATTCACAAGTTTAAAATCAATATTTATTCCGTTTAATAATAACTCGTTTAAATCATAGACATCTCTTGCTTTATATCTTGTCAGTATTGCTCTTATTTTCTCTGCCAATATTTCTTCTTCATTAAGAGCTAAAAGAAAATAATTCGGTAAATCCTTGTAAATCGGTCGAATTATTTTTTTTAAAGGCTTATTAAAAATATCTTTATTTCTGAAGTCAAAACTTATTTTGCACAGCGACAGACTTGAACCGGTAAAAAGAATACCTTCAAAACGTATAGAAAAACTAACACCGAATTTTGTTTCGTAATAATTATTAATTTTAGTTTCAAAAGCATCTTCAATAAATCTGATTATCTTATTTATATCAACATCTGTATAGTTAAAATCTAAATCTTCTGAAAATCTTTTAATGCCGTAACACTTTTGCAGGCAAGTTCCTCCTTTAAAATAGATAGTATTAAATTTTTCAAATAACTTACCCAATATAAAGTGCTGAAAATAATCCAGTTCGAGTTGTCCTAAATTATAATTCAGTTTTGAACTATATGATCTTAACTCAATTTTCTCCATTTTCTAAATCCTCATTTACAATAAGTTTCCAAGTTTTGTTTCTAATACCATTTTTACTTAAATTTTTATTTAATTTTTCATATTTATTATTCATTCTCAAACCTTTTAAATCAATCCCGTTTAATTCAAGCAAATAACCTATTCTTTTGTTTAATGCTGAAGAGTTAATCTTTTTAAGATAAATATTTAAAATTTCAGTTTTAATTTTTTCTTTATTCATTTTAATAAAATCATATATATCTGTTAAGTATATTTTTGAAGAAAAGTAAACACAATCTATTATAGTTTTCTCAACAGATGAAATAAGCACTTGAGTTTTATTTATATATATTTTTTCATAACCAAAGAAAAAATCTTTTTTCACCTTGTGAAATTGTATTTCTGTATCTTCAATTTTTTGATTATTTAGAACTCTTCCGGTTATAAGGTCTAGATTATTATATCTTTGTGTTGTACTTCCATAATACTCCAC